>CALFSF010000160.1 GCA_937917025.1 uncultured Paraburkholderia sp. | reverse complement strand
GTACAGCATGGTGTGCAATTGCAGCACCACGCCTTCGTTGAAAGGCATATGCGCGGCCGCTTCGTGGATCAACGCCAGGGCATCGCGGTAGCCAGCGATCTCCTGTTCGGAACGGCTCTTCGGCGCTGCATTGCGAATGACCAGGGACTTCAGCCGTGAGGGCGCGACAACAACGCCTTCCAACCGGTTGGATGACTCGGTGGACTCGACCACCGCGACCTGACGCAGGCCCTTGAGGGCTTCGGGTGACTGCGCGGCGTAAAGCTGTTGCTTGCCCTGGAACTCGCCCAGTGAGCGCAGCGTGGCCGCCTGGGTGCCATCGAAGCGAAGCGCGGCGAGGTACTCGGGAGTAAGCGAGTGCATGGAAATGTAAGCCCAGGCTATCTAAATGGGGTAATCATATCCATTAAATGGGGTATTGCCTCTAAAAATACCTCATTACCATCGTTTAACTACCCCATTTCCTGATCGTGGAACAGGCCGTGAGAGCCTTGCGGGGCTGGCATGGCTGACCGGAAGGAAGGGCGCAACGTATGAGCTACAAAGAAATGGGCAATCAAAGCTGAAATTATCCTGTTTATTCGGCCAGATCATCCCTATGCCGTGCCGCTCATCAACCGCCATATGGACCTTGCTGCGGCGTTTGCGTTTGTAGCCGACGTAACCGGCGCGAGGTCCACTCTCACAGGTCGACTGCAGCGTCCGCCCGGCGAGAATGACCGCGCTGGGTTGACCACGGCGCTCCTGTGCGATCCGGATGATCGAACGCAGGTCATTGACCATGGCCTCGAAACAGCCGGCCTGAATCCAGCGTTGCGTCTGCTGGTAGACCAGTTCCCACGGTGGAAAATCATTGGGCAACAAACGCCACGGCGCACCCGCACGTACGATCCACCGCAGCGCGTTGAACATCTCGCGCAATTCGTACCGGCGCTGCGGTGCGTCCTTGTTCATCAAGGTCAGGCAAGGAGCGGCGAAGTACCACTCTTCGTCCGATACATCCGTTGGGTAGGGCCTGCGGGTTTTCATCCCGCCAGGATACCAGGTCCGACAAAAAGTGACTGGCACCCTCTCTAACCGATGCATACGAGAAAGGCCGCGACAGTCTGACTGTCGCGGCCTTTCATTGCATTTCCATGCGATGGTGGATACGCGCGATTACTTCTTCTGTTGCATCAACGTCCTGAGTTCCTCGACGTTTTCCTCAACGCGCTTCTGGATGACCGCATACGACTCGGCCTGCGACTGATACGCAGCCTGCGCGAGTTGCTGCATGTTCGCGAGCGCCTTATGCAGCGTCTGCTGCACAAGTTCGGCCGCCTGCGGCGACGGGGCGCCACCCGAGGACGCCAGCGCCTGCAATTCGCTCAGCGTCGCGCGCAGCATTTCGCCCTGCTTCTGCGCGAGCGACTGCATGCCCTGAAACGCTGTCTGGTTGGCCGTGACGAGCGCCTCGACGTCCTTGCGCCGCGCTTCCATGATGGCGGGCACATCGAAACCGGGCAGTTTGAACTGCTCGAGCATTTTGGTGAATTCGCCAAACGGATTGGCTGCGTCGAATTTTTCCATGCTGGATCCCCTCCCGGGACGTGTGAACATACAGCCGCTGCGTGGGCATTCAACCAACCCGCCCGCGCACAGCGGCCGACCTTTGACATGACATGGCGCGCCGCCCGTATATCGCCGCTACCCGTCAGGTAACGGGGACATGTCCGGGGGTCACGTCCCTGGATCATGCGCTTTCTGCCTGCATTGCGCCAGCACGCGTTCGGCGCGCGCGGGCAGCGGGTGTTCCGCAATCATGGCTCGATGCTCTATTCTCTCTAACTGAAGCGATGCGCCCGATACGCAGGCGCCGCCATGAGAGGGCCCAACCATGAATGCAGCGACGAGTCACGCCAACCGCATTCGGCAGATTGCCGATCTGCCTGGCCCGAAGGGCCTGCCGTTGATCGGCAACCTGCACCAGCTCGCGCCCGCGAAGCTCCATCTGATCCTGGAGCGTTGGGCTGAAGAGTTCGGCACGCCGTTCAGATTCCAGATAGCGGGAACGCCGGTTACCGTCTGGACCGATACCGAGCTTTGCCAGAGCGTCATGCGCGAACGGCCGCATCGCTACCGCCGGTATGCGACGATCGAATCGGTGCTGGAGGAAATCGGCTGCAATGGCCTTTTTTCGGCCGAAGGCGCCGCATGGGAACCGCAACGGCGGCTCATCATGCAGGCGCTGTCGATTCCGCATATCAAGGCGTTCTACCCGACGCTGGCCGCGATCACCGAACGCCTGCGCGTGCGCTGGGCACGCGCGGCCGCGCAGGGCAGCGTCGTCGAGATGACCGAAGACCTGAAGCGCTACACGGTGGACGTGACAAGCGCGCTCGCGTTCGGCGAAGACCCGCATACGATCGAGAAAAACCGCGGCGTGATCCAGGAGCACCTCGCGCTGATCCTGCCGATGTTGATGACGCGCATCAACTCGCCCTTCCCGTACTGGCGTTACATACGCCTGCCGCGCGACAGGCGCGTGGACCGCGCGCTGATCGAGGTGCATCGCTATGTCCGTCAGATGATGGAACGCGCGCGCGCCCATATGCGCGACGATCCGTCGGAGACGCCGCGGCATCTGCTCGAAGCGATGCTGACGATGCGCGACCAGCCCGACTCCGGTATCACCGACGACCAGGTCGCCGCCAACGTGCTCACGTTGCTGCTTGCGGGCGAGGACACCACCGCCAATTCGATTGCATGGGCGCTGCTTTACGTCGCCGACGACAAACCGCTGCAACAGCGCATGGCCGACGAAGCGCGCGCGGCGCTGGGCGCATCGCCCATCTGTCCGGACTATGGCGCGTTGAAGTCGCTGGATCTGTTCGAAGCGGTGTGCACCGAAGCAAGCCGCCTGAAGCCCGTTGCCGCGATCAATTCGTTCGAGCCGCTGGAAGACGTGTGCCTGCAGGGTGTGTCGCTGCCCGCGGGCAGCAAGCACTTTTTCCTGAACCGGCCCGCGATGCTCGACGCACACAACTTCGCCGAGCCGCTGAAGTTCGACCCGGATCGCTGGCTGCGCCAGCGCGATGCCACGCACGGCGCGCATGAAATGCGCGCGTATCTGCAGTTTGGCGCGGGGCCGCGGGTGTGTCCGGGACGGCATCTGGCCGGCGTCGAAATGCGGCTCGTGCTGTCGATGCTGATGGCGAATTTCACGGTCGACCTGGCAGTCGACCCGGACACCATCGAGGAAATCTCCGCGTTCACGATGGTGCCCAGTTCGATGCCGGTGACGCTCGCCGTGCGGCCCTGACAGTTGCGACCGTTACGCGACGGCCGGGAAATCGAGCGTCGTGTCGTTCACGCGGTTCACGAGATTCGTGAAGGTGATCGATGCGACAGCCAGACAGATTTCGATGACCTGGCGCTCGCTGTAGCCCGCTTCACGCACGGCGTCGAGTTCAGCGGCCGGCACGGTACCGCGCGTATCCACCAGCGTGCGAACGAAGCGCACCAGTGCGTCGCGCCTTGCGTCGCCGGTTGCGTCGCCGGCACGGACCTGCTTCATCGTTTCCTGCGAGAGGCCCGCGAACTTGCCCATCAGCGTATGCGCGGCAATACAGTAATCACAACCGGCCACTTCGCTGACAGCGAGCTTGATGGTTTCGATGTCGGCCTTTTCGAGGCTGCCGCGCGAGATCACGCCGTCGACAGCGAGCATTGCGCCGAGACCTTACGGGCTGTCCGTGCCGACGGTCGTGTAGGCGTCCGGCACCTTGCCGGCGTCCTTCTTGATGGCGGCGAACACGTCGGCGGCAGCGCCAGTTGCTTCGTTGGGGTTGATAGCGGAAAGACGTGACATGATTGACTCCTTGAGTGTTGGGTTTCGTCTGCTAGCCATGTCGTATGGCATGGGAGTCAGTTTAGGCAGACGAAGCGGCTTTATTAATGCTCCAACACTGCGATTTCATGCTCAATCGGCTCACTTCGTTTACACGATGAAAGCCACCCGGCATTCAGGCCAGGTAAAAAACGTCGCGCGGGCCAGCGTCATTCATTGCGTGCGTCGTCGCGCCTTGAGCCACGACGCCACCACAACGAGCACCACGCCTGCAAGAACAATGAAAAGTCGATGCTGAGGATCGAACGTCTCGGTCACCTTCCACTCGAAGAGACCTTGGCCGATACCCCATAACAGCACCAGCGTGCCGGCAAGATCGATCAACGCGATCCAAACGGGAATTCGCGCATCGCGAGCGACCAGCGCCTTTGCATGTCGCATCAACCTGAATGGAAGCACGCACAGAAAACACGCGAGACCTGCGAGCAGAAAGGAACCAAGGGCCAGCTTGAGTATCAGCAACATGACGTCGGCGAGGTCCAGTACGAACGACTGATTGAGGGTCGGTCCATTCTAGCGGAACAGACTGCGATGCGACGCTTTCGATCGCAGGGCCGGGAATCAGGATCACACGAGCGTGGCTGTTACACTTGCCCGGGTACGACTCATCCCGTCACTCACGCACGGCGAATTTCCGTCTGACCGACATCGCAACTCATGCTTCGATTCGAGAACCTCTGCAAGCGCTACGATGAGCGCATCCTCTTTCAAGGTCTGCATTTCAGCACCGGTTCGGGATGCGTCGCACTGGATGGCGAAAGCGGTAGTGGCAAGTCCACCTTGCTGGGCATCCTCGCCGGCACGATCGAGGCCGACAGGGGCGAAGTCTGGATCGGTGGTCATTCCTTGCGCGACTCGCCGGTCGAGGCGAGATCCGCAGTCGCCTATATCCCCGAAGACTGCATGACGTATCCGGATCAAACCGGGCGAGGCTGGCTCGAGGGCATTGCTTCGACGCGCAAGACGGCGCTCACCCTCGTCCACGCACTCGAACTCGCTGACCGCTTTGGCCTGACGACGCATCTCGACAAGCGTTTCGAGCAGATGTCGTTTGGCACGCGAAAGAAAATGTTCCTGACCGCAGCCGCTTTGAGCGACGTAAGCGTCGTCGTCGCGGATGAGCCCGTCGGAGGACTCGATGCCGCCGCGCGTGCGGTGTTGATCGATCTCTTCAAGACGCTGTCGAAAAGCCGCACGGTCTTCTTCTCGAGCTACGACGTGGATTTCTCCCGTGCCTGCGAAGCAAGGACGATCAGCTTCGCGGAACCTGCAAGGAACGCCTGACTGAATTCAGCGCGCGGCAGCGGTTAGCGAAGAGAGGGCACCCGTCTCCAGCAACGTTCTGAGCGTGGCGGAGAACGCGGCGGCGGTCGCGGTCTGGTATGCGCCTTTGCGCCGCAGCAGCGCCACGGTTCGCGATGGAAATTTCGGCTCGA
>CALFSF010000159.1 GCA_937917025.1 uncultured Paraburkholderia sp. | reverse complement strand
CTATGCTTGGCTTCAATTTCCGCTCCAGAAATAACGATGTCCAAACGCCTCTTTCGAGTATATCTCGCGGCCGGTTCTGCGCTGGCTGCCGCGGCACTCGTCGCGTGTGGCACGGCGTCCGCCGTCCGACCTGTCGCTTTCACCCAGCTCACACCGGACGATCAGACCTTCATCCAGCTGCGCGAAGCAGCGCGCAATAACGATGCGCCGCGCGCCGCGCAACTGGCGAGCATGATTCCCGACTATCCGGCGCCGTCGTATCTCGAGTACTTCACGCTGAAGCCGCAGCTCTTCGACGGATCCGGCCATGCGCGCATCGACGCGCCGGACGCGCCCGTGCTGTCGTTCCTGCAGAAGTATGACGGCCGGGCGATTGCCGATCGCATGCGCAACGACTATCTCGTCGTGCTTGGCGCGCGTCACGACTGGCGCAATTTCGACCAGCAGTACGCGCGTTTCGTGCTGAACGACGACACGCAGGTGAAGTGCTACGCGCTCGAATCGCGCGCGGCGCGCGGCGAAAACGTCGCCGATGCGGCACGCGCGCTGCTCGTCGATCCGAAACAGTACGGTGACGGCTGCGTCGACCTGATCACCTCGCTTGCGATCAGCCAGCAGTTCTCCACCGACGACGTGTGGCAGCAGATCCGTCTCGCGTACGAGCAGAACTACACGAACACGGGCGCGCGGCTCGTCGATGCGCTCGGCAACCAGCGTCCCGATCCGGTGCTGTTCGGCCAGGCGGCCAGCACGCCGCCGTTGCTGCTCGCGCGCGGCGTCGGACCGGACCCGCAGTCGCACCAGCTGGCGCTCCTCGCGATCACGCGCATGGCGCGCAACGATCCGGCGATGGCGGCTTCGACGTTTGCCTCGGTGGCGCCTTCGCTCACCACGCCCGAGCGCGCGATCGGCTGGGGCACGATCGCCTATCAGGCGGCAGCGAAGCAGATGCCGGCCGCGGTCGACTGGTACCGGCTCTCGGCGAATGCACCGCTTTCGAACCCCGCGTACGAATGGCGCACCCGCATGGCGCTGCTCGCCGGCGACTGGACGATGGTGCGCTGGTCGATCGAACAGATGCCGCCTGCGCTACGCGCGCAACCTGCGTGGATCTACTGGCACGCGCGTGCGGTGAAGCAGGGCGGCGACACGGTCGCGGCGAACCAGGAATTCGAGCAGATCGCCGCGGGCTACAACTTCTACGGTCAGCTCGCTTCCGAAGAACTCGGCCAGAAGATCACCGTGCCGCCGAAAACCACCGTGACCGACGCCGAAGTCGAGCAGGCCGGCAACACGCCGGGCTTCGCGCTCGCACAGCGTTTTTACGCGCTGAACCTGCGTCTTGAAGGCAATCGCGAATGGAACTGGCCGTTGCGCTCGATGACCGACCGCCAGCTGATCGCGGCGGCGGAATACGCGCGGCGCATCCAGCTGTACGACCGCGCGGTGAACACCGCCGACCGCACGAAGACCGAACACGATTTTTCGTTGCGATACCTGTCGCCGTTCCGCGATATCGTCGAGCGCGACGCGCAGTCCACGGGGCTCGACGTCGAATGGGCGTACGGGCTGATCCGCCAGGAATCGCGTTTCATCATGAACGCGCGCTCCGAAGTCGGCGCGAGCGGCCTGATGCAGCTGATGCCGGGCACCGCGCAACTGGTTGCGAAGAAGATCGGGCTTGGCACGATTTCGCGCGCGCAGATGAACGACATCGACACGAACATCCTGCTCGGCACCAACTATCTGTCGATGATCTACAATCAGTTCGACGGGTCCGCCGTGCTGGCCACGGCCGGTTACAACGCCGGCCCGGGGCGACCGCGCGCGTGGAAGCAGAACCTGCCGCACGGCGTTGAAGGCGCGATTTTCGCGGAGACGATCCCGTTCCAGGAAACGCGCGACTACGTGAAGAATGTGCTGTCCAACACGGTCTACTATGCGGCACTGTTCGAAGGCCGTCCGCAATCGCTGAAAGTGCGTCTGGGCTACATCGCACCATAAAACGCCAGCGCCACGCCGCCGCGCTTCGCTGCGCGGCGGCCGCTTCACCAGCCGTTGCCGCGGCTTCCACCCAGGGAGTCGAAAATGCGCCATCAAGCCATCGCGATCATCGGCGGTTCCGGATTCATCGGCAGCCACCTCGTCAACGCGCTCGTCGAGCTCGGCAAGGACGTGCGCATCGCCACCCGTCGGCGAAATCATGCCCGTCATCTCACGCTGTTGCCCGTCGATGTGCTCGAAGTCGACGTATTCGACCCGGTGCAGCTGGCGAGCTTCGTTGAAAATGCCGACGCGGTGATCAACCTCGTGGGCACCCTGCACGCGAGCCGCGCGAATCCATATGGCGAAGCGTTCGCGAAGGCGCATGTCGAGCTGCCCGCAAAAATCGTCACCGCCTGCGAAGGCAAGGGCGTGCATCGCCTGATCCACATGAGCGCGCTCGGCGCCGACCCGAAGGGGCCGAGCATGTATCTGCGCTCGAAGGGCGACGGCGAGAAGGCCGTGCGCCAGTCGACGCTGTCGACCACGGTGTTCCGGCCATCCGTCGTGTTCGGACCCGAGGATGCGTTTCTGAACAGGTTCGCGTTCCTGCAGCGCGTTTTCCCGATGATTCCGCTTGCGATGCCCGACGCGAAGTTTCAACCCGTGTTTGTCGGCGACGTTGCGAAGGCGATGGCGAACGTGCTCGATCTCGATGCAGCCACCGGCCGCACATACGAGCTTGGCGGGCCGACCGTCTACACGCTGGAGGCGCTGGTGAAATTCTGCGGCGACGTGATCGGGCGTCACGCGCGCATCATCCGCTTGCCGGAAGCGCTGGCGCGGCTTCAGGCGATGACGTTCGAAATGGCGCCTGGCGAGCCCGTGATTACGCGCGACAATCTCGATTCGATGAAAGTGGACAGCGTGCTGAGCGGGCCGCTCGCGCCCGAACTCGGCATCGAGCCGGCGAGCATCGAAACGATTGCACCGGTGTATCTGACGGGCGCCTCGCTGCGCTCGCGTTTCAATGCGTTCCGCGCGAGCGCGGGACGGTGACTCTCAATTCTACTTATCGATAGACGCATGAAACTCGTTATTGGCGACAAGAACTATTCGTCGTGGTCGATGCGGCCGTGGCTGGTGCTGAAGCATTTTGGCATTCCCTTCGAGGAGCGCACGATCGAATTGCAGGAGGCCGATTCGACGGCGTCGATTCTGGCGCATTCGCCGTCGGGCAAGGTGCCGTGCCTGATCACCGACGACAACGTGCACGTGTGGGATTCGCTTGCCATCTGCGAGACGCTTGCCGAGCAGTTTGCAGAGCATGCGATGTGGCCGCGGGATGCGGCCGTGCGCGCGCAGGCGCGCAGCGTGAGCGCCGAGATGCACTCTGGCTTTGTCGGGTTGCGCTCGTCGATGTGGATGAATATTCGCGCGTCGTTTCCGGGCAAAGGCGCGACGCCTGAGGCGCTTGCGGACATCGCGCGCGTCGACGCCTTGTGGTGCGACGCTATCGCGAAGCATGGCGGGCCGTTCCTGTTTGGCGACTTCAGCATTGCGGACGCGATGTACGCACCGGTCGTGATGCGCTTCAACACATGGCAGCCTGCGCTTTCCGCCGTTGCCTCCGCTTACGCGCGCCGCGTGACGGAGTTGCCGGCCGTCCGCGCGTGGATCGATGACGCGTTGCGCGAGACGCATCGCGTGGCGCACTACGACGCTTGCGCATGAATATCTACGCAGTGGGCGGCGCGATCCGCGACGAACTGCTGGGTGTGCCTGTCAAGGACCGCGATTACGTGGTGGTTGGCGCGACGCCCGAGCAGATGGTCGCGCAGGGTTATCGACCTGTCGGCAAGGATTTTCCTGTGTTCCTGCATCCGCAGACGCACGAGGAATATGCGCTTGCGCGCACCGAGCGCAAGACGGCGGCCGGTTACCACGGCTTCCAGTTTTTCTACGCGCCTGATGTGACGCTCGAAGAGGATCTGGCGCGGCGCGATTTGACGATCAATGCGATGGCGCGCGAGGTACGTCCTGACGGCGAGCTTGCCGGGCCCGTGATCGATCCGTTCAACGGACAGGCTGACGTCAGGGACCGGGTGTTCCGGCATGTCAGCGATGCGTTTCTTGAGGACCCGGTGCGGATTCTGCGCATTGCGCGGTTTGCGGCGCGCTTTGCCGATTTTACTGTTGCGCCGGAGACGACGGCGCTGATGCGGAAGATGGTGGCGGCGGGCGAGGTGGACGCGCTGGTACCAGAGCGCGTGTGGCAGGAGGTGTCGCGTGGATTGATGGAGCGCAAGCCGTCTCGGATGATTGAACTGCTGCGGGAATGCGGCGCGCTTGCGCGTGTGTTGCCGGAGATCGACGCGTTGTTTGGCGTGCCGCAGCGCGCGGATTATCACCCCGAGGTCGACACGGGCGTGCATGTGATGATGGTTCTGGATCATGCTGCCGCGCGGGGTTATGCGTTGACGGTGCGGTTTGCCGCGTTGACGCATGATCTTGGCAAGGCGACGACGCCTGAGGACGTGTTGCCGCGGCATATTGGGCACGAGGGGCGCAGTGTGGATTTGCTGAAGCCTTTGTGCGAGCGGTTGCGGGTACCGAATGAGTGTCGCGATCTGGCGGTGCTGGTGGCGCGTGAGCACGGGAATATTCATCGCGTGATGGAGACGGGGGCGGCCGGGCTTGTGCGGTTGTTCGAGCGATGCGATGCGATGAGGAAACCTGCGCGGTTTGCCGAGGCGTTGCAGGCATGCGAGGCGGATGCGCGCGGGCGGCTGGGGTTTGAGACGCGGGAGTATCCGCAGGCTGAGCGGCTGCGTATCGCGCTTGTTGCTGCGCGGGCTGTGGATGGAGGCGCGGTTGCTGGCCGGTTTGTTGACCGGCCTTCTCTGATTAAAGATGCCGTTCGGCAGGAGAGGGTTCGGGCGGTGGCTTTGGTGCTTGGCGAGTCTGATTAGGTTGGGGGTTGCTCCTGCGCGGGGCGACGGTTTTTTGTTTGTTCTGGCTTTTTGGCCTTTCCTTGTGTTCATGTCGGTCTATTAGTGTTGCCCCTTTGACGGGGCGGCATTTCCGGTTTTTTCGTGCCGAAGCGGTGTTTTCCTTTGGCCTTTCCTTGCATTCATGTCGGTCTATTAGTGTTGCCCCTGTGCGGGGCGGCACCTACTTTTCTTTGTCTTCCAAAGAAAAGTAGGCAAAAGAAAGGCGCTTCGAAAGGCCATCTTTTCCCGGTGCGTCATTCTTGGGGAATGGCACCCCGTGAGGTGTCGCCCTCGGGCTCGAAGCCGTGCTGGTCCGCGCACGATCTGATCCCCCGGCACACCACCG
>CALFSF010000158.1 GCA_937917025.1 uncultured Paraburkholderia sp. | reverse complement strand
GAGGAGGTGCGGACGTTGCGGCTCATCAAGCGCGGTGTCGAGACGGGCAAGCCGCTCGCGATCCTGCTGCGCGAAAATCGCGTGTGGGGTCCGCGCGAGCGGCTCGTCGGGCCGGCGCTGTCGCGTGTCACGGAGGCCGCGCTCGAAAAGGGTCTCGCGCTGGCGGCACGGCTCGACCGTCAGGTGAAGGGTCTGTCCGGCGGCACGCCGGGCGATCATCGTCACGATCCGCCGCCTGACCCGTGGAGCGGACTTTTCGAACTGGCGATGACGGTTGCCTCGCCGGTGAAATCCGCGCCGGGAGTGGGAGCGAGGTCAACGGCGGCAGCGCCAGGCCGCCCAGCGTCGCGGCCACGCTGATCCACGCTGATACCGCCAGTTGACGTCCGGCGATGGACGCACCTTCAGCAAAGCCGCCGTCCCCGACTTACAATCGACGCATCTTTTCGCCAATCCAGCTATTCCTGCCCGCGCGCCGCGCGTGAGTCAGGCGCGACACCAAGAGAACGACGATGGACATCACCCAGTACATGACCGACCTCGGCCGCCGCGCGCGACACGCTTCGCGTGCGATGGCGCGCGCCTCGACGGCCGCGAAGAACGCGGCGCTGGAAGCCGTGGCGAACGCCATCGAACGCGACGCGGCGACGTTGAAAGCCGCGAACGCGCGCGACGTCGCGAAGGCCCGCGAGAAAGGCCACGACGCCGCGTTCATCGACCGTCTGACGCTCTCCGACAAGGCGCTGAAGACGATGGTCGAGGGCCTGCGCCAGGTCGCGGCGCTGTCGGACCCGATCGGTGAAATCAGCAACCTCAAGTATCGTCCGAGCGGCATTCAGGTCGGGCAGATGCGCGTGCCGCTGGGTGTGATCGGCATCATCTACGAATCGCGTCCGAACGTGACGATCGACGCCGCTGCGTTGTGCCTGAAGTCCGGCAACGCCACGATCCTGCGCGGCGGCTCCGAGGCGCTCGAATGCAACACGGCGCTCGCGAAGCTGATCGGCGAAGGGCTGGAAGCGGCCGGCCTGCCGCAGGACGCGGTGCAGGTCGTGGGCACGTCGGATCGCGCGGCGGTCGGCGTGCTGATCACGATGACGGAATACGTCGACGTGATCGTGCCGCGCGGCGGCAAGAGCCTGATCGCGCGGCTGATGGAAGAAGCGCGCGTGCCGATGATCAAGCATCTGGACGGCATCTGTCACGTCTATGTCGACGACCGCGCGGATATCGCGAAGGCGCTCACCGTCTGCGATAACGCGAAGACGCATCGCTACGGCACGTGCAACACGATGGAAACGCTGCTGGTCGCGCGCGGCATCGCGAATGAAGTGCTGCCGCCGCTCGGCAAGCTGTATCGCGGCAAGGAGGTCGAGCTGCGCGTCGACCCGGCGGCGCGCGCCGTGCTCGAAGCGGCGGGTGTCGGCCCGCTCGTCGACGCCACCGAGGAAGACTGGCGCACCGAATATCTCGCGCCGGTGCTGGCGATCAAGGTCGTCGATGGCATCGACGCGGCGATCGGGCACATCAACGAATACAGCTCGGCGCACACGGATGCGATCGTCACCGAAGACCACGACCGCGCGATGCGTTTCCTGCGCGAAGTGGATTCGGCGAGCGTGATGGTCAACGCATCGACGCGTTTCGCGGATGGTTTCGAGTTCGGCCTCGGCGCGGAAATCGGCATCTCGAACGACAAGCTGCACGCACGTGGACCGGTTGGGCTGGAAGGCCTGACGTCGATGAAATACGTCGTGCTGGGGTATGGGGAAGGGCGTCAGTAACGCGCGAGCCTCTTCGTCATCACGCCAATCACACAACAAGTATTCAAGGACCACCGATGCTCTGGGTGAAGACGTTTCACATCGTACTGGTTGCTGCCTGGTTTGCAGGGCTCTTTTACCTGCCGCGCATCTTCGTGAATCTGGCGATGGAAACGGAACCCGCCGCGGTCAAGCGGCTCCTGATCATGGCGCGCAAACTGTTTCGCTTCATGACGCTGATCGCCGTGCCCGCGCTTGCGTGCGGGCTGTGGCTGTGGCTCGCGGTCGGCATCGGACGCGGGCAGGGCTGGATTCACGCGAAGGTCGGCGTGGTCGTGCTGCTCGTCGTCTATCACCTGTATTGCGGCGTCCTGCTGCGCACATTCGAGCGCGGCGAAAACCGGCGCTCGGACCGGTGGTACCGGATGTTCAACGAACTCCCGGTCCTCGGCTTGCTCGCCGCTGTCGCGCTCGTCGTGATCAAGCCGTTCTGATCAGCGCTTCGCCGCGTTTGCCGCGGGTTTGTTCGCACCCGTGGCGGCGTCCTCGATCCGGCGTCGCCGCAAGATGTCCTTCGCCTCAGCGAGCTTGCCGAGCAGTTCCGGCCCCAGCCTGAGCGCCACGCCCACCGCCAGAATGTCGCCGATCGCGAGATGCGAAACGCGCGACGTCATCGGCGAAAAGATATCCGTGTCTTCATCGACGTTCGCGTACAGCCCGACCGTGGCAAGCCGCGCGAGCGGCGAATTGCCGTGCGTGATCGCGATCACCTTCGCGCCCGCGGCCAGCGCGGAGCGCGCGGCATCGACGATATCGCGCGTGCGCCCGGTATTCGAAATCGCGACCACGACGTCGCCCTTGCCCAGCAGCGCCGCCGACATCAGGAACGTATGCGGATCCGAATACGCGACGCTTGGCACGCCGAGGCGGAAAAACTTGTGCTGCACGTCGAGCGCCGCGATGCCCGAGCCGCCCGCGCCGTAGAACTCGATGCGTCGCGCATCGGCGAGGAGCGCGATCGCCGCCGCCACGCTATCCGACGAGAGGTTGTTGCGCACCTGGATCAGCGCGCCGATCGTCCGGTCGAGCACTTTCGCGGCGACACCCGGCGCCGGCTCGTCCGCGCGCACGTCGCGATAAACCGCGGGCACCTCGGCCGCAATGCCTTGCGCGAGACGAATCTTGAACTCCCTGAAACCTGAAAAACCGAGCGCGCGACAGAAACGCGCGATCGTCGGCTGGCTCACGCCCGCGCGCGCCGCCACTTCCGTCATCGACAGATCGAGCACCTCGCGGGGCGCCTCGATCACGTAGTCAGCCAGCTTGCGCTCGGACGGACGCAGCTGGTCGCGCATTGCCTCCACCTGGGACAGCATCATCGGAAAACTCGCACTATGCTGAAGAATGCGTGGACTATAGCCGATCGCGTGGATATGTACAAAAACTACATATCCCGCTGTAGGTGTAATCCCTGGGTTGGTTGCGATTTTGTCTTAAGCGCCGTATGGAAAGGCTCTCTGGGCGATTTTGCTATCTCGAATAGTGAGCCGTCAGGTCGTTGCGGTTATGTAGTTTTTCTACTAACATCGCATTGTCGGCTGCGAAAGCCGTCCCCCGCGATATCAATCTGGCGCCGCGTGCGAGCCCCGCGCAGCCAGCGACGAAGGAGCTTCGATGGTTTCCCCGCATCCGCAATTGACGAAGGTCACGCAACGCGTGATCGAACGCAGCAAGCCCAGCCGCGCTGCCTATCTGGCGGGCATCGACCGCGCGCAGGGCAAGTTTCCGGCGCGCGGCGCGCTGTCGTGCGCGAACCTCGCTCATGGCTTCGCCGGCCTCGAGGGCAAGGAGAAGCTCGCGATCAAGACGATCCGCGAACCGAACATCGGCATCGTTTCGTCGTACAACGAGATGCTGTCGGCGCACGCGCCGTACAAGAATTTCCCCGACATCATCAAGGCGGCCGCGCGTGAAAACGGCGGCGTCGCGCAGTTCGCGGGCGGCGTGCCGGCGATGTGCGATGGCGTCACGCAGGGCAACGCGGGCATGGAACTGTCGCTCTTTTCGCGCGAAGTGATCGCGATGAGCACGGCCGTCGCGCTCACGCACAACATGTTCGACGCGGCGCTGTGCCTCGGCGTGTGCGACAAGATCGTGCCGGGCCTCTTGATCGGCGCGCTGCAATTCGGCCATCTGCCGACGATCTTCGTGCCGGCCGGCCCGATGACGAGCGGCCTCTCGAACGACGACAAGGCGAAGATCCGCCAGAAATTCGCCTGCGGCGAAGTGGGCCGCGATGCGCTGCTCGAAGCGGAAGCGGCTGCCTATCATGGCCACGGTACCTGCACGTTCTACGGCACGGCGAACAGCAACCAGATGCTGATGGAAGTGATGGGCCTGCATCTGCCGGGCTCGGCGTTCGTCCACCCGCACACGCCGCTGCGCGACGCGCTCACCGCGCAGGCCGCGCGCCGCGTGCTCGACCTGACGGCTGAGCGCGGCAACTACACGCCGATCGGGCACGTCATCGACGAGAAGGCGATCGTCAACGGGATCGTCGGTCTGCTGGCAACCGGCGGCTCGACGAACCATACGCTGCATCTGGTCGCGATCGCGCGCGCCGCGGGCATCGTGATCGACTGGGACGACTTCGACACGCTGTCGCAGGCGGTGCCGCTGCTCGCCAAGGTCTACCCGAACGGCAAGGCCGACGTGAACCACTTCCACGCGGCCGGCGGCATGGCGTTCCTGATCCGCAACCTGCTCGAAGACGGCCTGATGCACGAAGACGTCAACACGGTGGCCGGGCGCGGCCTGTCGCATTACACCGAAGAGCCGAAGCTGATCGACGGCAAGCTGGCGTGGACGCCGGGCGCGGCGGATAGCCACGACACCGCCGTGCTGCGCAGCATCAAGGAGCCGTTCCAGCCCGATGGCGGCCTGCGTCTGATGCAGGGCAAGCTCGGTCGCGGTGTCATCAAGATTTCGGCGGTTGCGGCGCAGCATCGCAAGGTGAAGGCGCCGGCCATCGTGTTCGATTCGCAGGAAGCCGTGCAGGAAGCGTTCGACAGGGGCGAGTTGAAGCGCGATTTCGTGGCCGTCGTGCGCTTCCAGGGCGCGCGGGCAAACGGCATGCCCGAACTGCATCGTTTGACGCCGCTGCTCGGCGTGTTGCAGGATCAGGGTTTCCACGTCGCGCTTGTAACCGACGGACGGATGTCCGGCGCGTCGGGCAAGGTGCCGGCGGTCATTCACATTTCACCGGAAGCGTTGCTGCAAGGGCCGATCGGCAAGGTGCAGACGGGCGATACGATCGTCATCGACGCCGAAGCGGGCGTGCTCGACGTCGAGATCGATGCCGCCACATGGGCGGCGCGCGCGGTCGCGCAGCCGGCGCATCAGGCGGAAAACGAAGTCGGCTTTGGCCGCGAACTGTTCGGCGTCTTCCGTGCGTCGGCGGCGCCGGCGGAACATGGCGCATCGGTGTTCGGTCCGATGGTCGGCGAAATTCACGAATTGCAGAAACAGGGAGCATGAACATGACGCAAAAGACAG
>CALFSF010000157.1 GCA_937917025.1 uncultured Paraburkholderia sp. | reverse complement strand
CCCTTGATGGTCGAATTGCCTTTGATGTCCTTGATATCAAGAATGATCGTATCCATGAATTCCGTACCTCAGTGCTTCGGTTGTAGGGGTCAAACGGCGGGCGTCAGGCCGCGGCCGCGGGCAGTTCGGCGACGAGCCGAAGCGAAGCCGTCAGTTCTTCCATCTGGAAGTGAGGCTTCAGGAAGCAGGTGGCGCGGTATGCACCCGGCTTGCCCGGCACTTCGGTCACGTCCACGCGCGCTTCGCTCAGCGGAAAGCGCGCCTTGGAGGCTTGCGATGCCGCCGGGTTGATCAGCACGTAATCGGCGATCCAGTTGTTCAGGTAGTTTTCGACCTGGCCGCGAGTCTGGAAGCTGCCCACCTTGTCGCGCATCATCACCTTCAGGTAATGCGCGAAGCGCGACGCCGCGAGCACGTACGGCAGGCGCGCCGACAGTTGCGCGTTCGCGTTGGCCGCATCCTTGTTGAAGAGCTTCGGCTTGTTGGCGGTCTGGCTGCCGAAGAACGTCGCCGAATTGGAGCCCTTCGAATTGACGATCGCGATGAAGCCCAGATCGTTCAGTTCCTTTTCGCGGCGGTCGGTGATCGTCACCTCGGTCGGGCACTTCAGCGCGACGTCGCCTTCATCGGTGCGGTACGTGTGCGCCACGAGGCCGTCGACCTTGCCGCCGCCCTCGACGCCGCGAATCGCCGTCGACCAGCTGTACAGCGCGAACGCGTTCGTGATGCGCAGGCCGAGCTGATACGCGGAGTTCGCCCACAGATACTTGCTGTGATCGGTGCCGTCCACGTCTTCTTCGAAGTTGAAGTTCTCGACCGGCTGGGTTTTCGCGCCGTACGGCAGGCGCGCCGCGTACGAAGGCAGCACCAGCGACACATAGCGCGAATCCTCGGCTTCGCGGAAGCTGCGCCACGTGGTCAGCTCGGCGCTTTCGAAGACCTTCGACAGATCGCGCGTGACGCCCAGTTCGGTGAACGACTTGATGTCGAAGAGGCTCGGCGCGGCCGACGCGATGAACGGCGCGTGGGCGGCCGCGGCCACTTTCGAAATGCGCTCGAGCAACGCGATGTCCTGCGGATGACGGCCAAACGAGTAATCGCCGATCAGCAGCGAATACGGGTAGCCGCCGAACGTGCCGTACTCTTCCTCGTAGATCTTCTTGAAGAGCACGCTCATGTCGTGATCGACCGCCGATTCGAGATCCTTCAGCAGTTCCTTCTTCGTCACGTTGAGCAGGCGCAGCTTCAGGTTCTGGCCCGTCTCCGTGCCCTGCACCATGTCGTGCAGGCCGGTCCACGACGCTTCGAGCGTCTGGAAAGCCGGATCGTGCATGATCGCGTTCAGCTGGTCCGACAGCAGACGGTCGATCTCCGCGACGCGTTCATTGATGGTCGCGACGAGACTCTTGTCGGGGCTCGTGCGCATGCCTTCGTCGAGAATCTGCGAGGCGAGCTGGCCGATGAGCTGCTTCGCGTAGCCGCGCTGCGACGGCTCGATCGCCATGTTGCCTTCCTCGACGATGCGTTCGAGCAGGCTCAGTTCGCTGTGGGTCGTGACGACGGTGCCCGAGGTCGCTTCGGTGGCCGCGCTGTTGGCGGCAGGCTTGGTTGCCATTCTGATCACCCTGGTGGAATGTGTTTTTGCGTTTGCGTTGTGCCGCAAAGGCGGGAGAAAGACCGGTCACTCGGACGCGGCGTCTTCCTGTTCGGGCTGCTGTGCCTGCGGTGCCTGTTGCGGCTGCGGCTGCGATGCGTCGCCGGCGTATGCCTGGCTTTGCACCTTTTTCAGCTCGTCGGCGTCCTTGACGATGCGCTCGAGGATCGAGTCCAGCTCGTCGTTGCCGTCGAGCTTGCCGAGCAGATCGCGCAGTTGCTGGCGCGCTTCGAGCAGCTTCGCGAGACGCGGCACCTGGCGCACCAGGCTCTCCGGATGGAAATCCGAGAACTGGTCGAAGTTCAGCTCGATCTTGAGGTTGCCTTCGCCCTTCATCGTGTCCGGCACCGAAAGGTCGAGGCGCGGGCGGATCTTGCCGACGATTTCATCGAAGTTGTCGCGATCGATCTCGACGAAACGGCGCTCTTTCAGCTTCGGCAGCGGCGTGGCCGGCTGGCCCGACAGGTCCGCGAGCAGACCGACGACCATCGGCAGCTCGCGCTTTTCCACGGCGTCGCCGACCTCGACGTCGTACGTAATCTGAACGCGCGGCGGCCGGTTGCGACCCACCCATTTTTGCAGACTGTTCGACATAAAAACTCTCCGGAAAAAGCCCAAAACGTCTGATGAATAACCGGATTCCATGCGCGGCCCAAGTTCGATCAGGCACACCGAAATCCGTCATTAAAACGTAATTAAAAGGGCAAATAAAAGCATTCTGGCCATAAACCGGAAAGGTAAATGGCGCTCATTGCTCATTTGCAATATCAGGTAATGCGGCTACCCTTCCGAAGGGTTCCGCGGACCTGTCATGAGATAACAGGCCGCACTGTCGAGCGCCGGTAGCGTACCGCTTGCACTCGCCCCCCGCGATCCCTCCCTGCCCGCAATTACCGTGGTCAGCGGCGCGGTTCAGCAGGAAAAAACCGGAACTATTTACAGGAATTATTCAATGGCACGGCCATTTTTTCTTTCAGTTCTGAACTGTGCAGACTTTAAACGTATCGCGGAATGGCCGGCAATACCTGAGATCAGGTATTTGACTGCGCTTTTTCCCGGAATATGCCCCGGACAAACCCTCACTACCTGTTTTCAGGTATTTGTTTTCCAGGGCATATGTGTATAGTTGCGTCGAATCTTCTGCCGGAGGCGCAACCTTGCGTCGTACCTCGAAAAAGCAGCAGCACTTCCTCAGACGTCTTCCCCATGATTGCAGATCCCACCGAGTCGCGGTTGCGACGGCTGCTTATCGTTGGACATGATCCCGTTACACAGGTACGGCTGCGTGCCATCCTTGCGAGCCTCGGCTACGCGCATCGGGACGCGCTGTTCTTCGCGGACAGCATCGCTGAAGCGGCCGTACTTCCGGTCGACGACACCTTCGTGCTGGCATTGATCGAAGGCGAATTGCCCGATGGCAGCTGTGTCGACCTGATCCGCAGCCTGCACGATCGCCAGCGCGGACTGCCGGTCGTCGTGATTGCCGAACAGCGCAATGAACTCGACATTCTGGGGATGCTGCGCGCGGGCGCGGCAGGTTACGTGCTCAAGAGCCGGGACGACGTGGAGATGGCCCTGTACATCCGCAGCGCGCTGTGTGGCGGCACACCCATCGACCCGTTCGTCGCGAAGCGGCTTCTCGATCTGCTCAACCGCTCGCGTCTGGATCCGGAGCCGCCCGTGGCGGGCGAGCCCGCCGTCGCGTCGAAAAACAGTCTGAGCGTGCGGGAAACGGAGATTCTCGATTTTGTCGGCAGAGGGCTGAGTAACCGCGAGATTTCCTGCCTGTTGTCGCTTTCCACGTTGACGGTGGAATCCCACCTGAAGAACATCTTCCGCAAACTGGCCGTCAAGCGGCGCACGCAGGCCATTCTCGAAGCCCGTACGCGCGGGTTATTGCCTTAGGGCTGTAAGTTGCATAGGTCTGGCGAGCCACGTCGCGACATATTCAGACGCCGCGACGCGACCCCGTGCGATCACTTGTGGCCGTGCGAGGGATCGTCGCAATGCAGGCATTGATGCCCGTCGTCGACCCATGACGAACCGAGGATCAGGCTGCAGAAATTCACGCGTTTGTAGCCCGGTTCCTTCAGGGCGAGCACGTCGGCCTTGACGTTGCCGAAGGTCGTTTCCGGCTTGTGCCGGGTGCCTTTCGCGAACGCGTCGATGATGCCTTCCTTGAAGTTCGTTTCGCGCGGATGCGCGGCGACCACCTGGTTGCGCTGGTCGTCGGAAAATTCATCGTAGGCGAGACCCAGTACATCCATCTCCACACCGGCCGTCACCAGCGCGACAACTGGCTTCTTGTGCTGCGGAATGCCGGGCGTCGTATGCAGCGCGATCGCGTCCCACACCATATCGACCTCGGCTTCCGGAATGCCGTACTGGTTCAGGAAATCGCGTGCCGCGTTCGCGCCATCCACTTCGAAACGATCGGTCGTGCTGCTGTATGCCGGCACGAGCCCCATGTCATGGAACATCGCGCCGATGTAGAGCAGTTCCGCGTCGTACTTCAGCTGCTTGCGCTCGCCGGTGAGCGCGCCGAACAGAAAGACGCGCGTCGAGTGATTGAAGAGCAGATCGGGTTCGGTGTCGCGAACCAGTTGCGTGGCGTCGCGGGCCATCTTGCTGTCGGGGATCCTGATCCCGGCGATTGCGTTGCTCATGTGATTCTCCGTTGATTGACAGGTGCGGTCGGACTCGACCCGATTCACCGGCATGAGTTGCTAGAATGCGGCGGAAAGGTGCGGGTAACCGTGGCATTCAGTCTGGCTGCCAGCGCGCTTCCGATCAACGCGATCCATCCGTCTAACCCTGCCAGTCAGACGCGATCTTCTGCCAGCCGGCCCGATCGCGCCCAATCCGAACCTGCGGAGCCCCTGTTGATGCACACCGTCGCCATCGCGATCTTTCCGGACGTGCAGGCGCTCGACGTCGCGGGGCCTGCCGATGTGTTCGCCGAAGCCAACTCGTTTCTGCCGCGCGATGCGCACTACGCACTCGAACTGGTCAGCACCGGCGACGCGCACATCCGCGCCTCGAACGGCACGCATCTCTTCGCCGACCGTGTGTGGGACGGATCGGCCGACCGCTATCACACGGCGCTCGTCGCGGGCGGCCCGTTGCTGCCGACCCAGGCCGCCGATGCCAGGCTGTGCGCGTGGCTCGTCGAGGTGGCGTCGCAGAGCGAGCGCTACGGCTCGATTTGCACGGGTGCGTTCGCGCTGGGTCATGCGGGGCTGCTGGATAACCGCAACGTCACGACGCACTGGCAGAACGCGCGGCAACTCGCGGAGCAGTTTCCGCTTTCACGCGTCGACTTCGACCGGATCTATCTTCGCGACGAACGTCTGCTGACGTCCGCCGGTGTGACCGCGGGCATCGACCTCGCCCTTGCGCTGGTCGCCGAAGATCATGGCGCGGCGCTCGCGCTTCAGGTGGCGAAGCGGCTGGTGGTCTATGCGCAGCGTCGCGGTGGGCAGTCGCAGTTCAGCCCGTATCTGAGCGCGCCCGTGGACGGCTCGCCCATCGCTACCGTGCAGCACTACGTGATGGAACACATCGCGAATCCGCTGACGGTTGAAGAACTCGCGCGTGTCGCGGGCATGAGCACGCGAAGCTTCGCGCGTGCGTTCGCGGAATCGGCGGAGATCACGCCGCATGAGTTCGTCGAGCGCGCGCGGGTGGATG
>CALFSF010000156.1 GCA_937917025.1 uncultured Paraburkholderia sp. | reverse complement strand
TGGGCTCGTCGAGGATCAGGATTTTCGGTTCGGTGGCGAGCCAGCGCGCCAGCAGCGCCTTCTGCTGGTTGCCGCCCGAGAGCAGGCCGATGGGCTGCTCCGCATCGGCGGCCTTGATGCCGAGCAGTTCGATCCACATATCGGCCATCTCGCGCGCGCGATGACGGCTGATCTTGCGCAGCCAGCCGCGTTTCGCCTGCAACGCGAGCATGATGTTTTCGCGGATCGACAGCTCGGCGACGATGCCTTCCTTCTTGCGATCTTCCGGGCAATAGCCGATGCCGTGACGCACCGCATCGTGCGGCGAGCGCAGCCGCACCGCGCGGCCGTCGATGGTGATCGTGCCGCTGTCGGCGCGATCCGCGCCAAACAGAAGACGCGCCGTTTCCGTGCGCCCGGAGCCGAGCAGGCCGGCAAGACCGAGAATCTGCCCGGGCTGCACGTCGATGTCGATCGGCTGGATCATCCCGCGCCGCCCGACGCCGCACAGTTCGACAAACGGCGGCACCGCCGACCTGTCCGCCGGCGCTTCGCGCGCGGCCTCCTTCAGGCGCGTGCTCATCCGCTCGTGCCCGACCATCTTCGACACCAGCTGGTCAGCCGACAGTTCGCTCGCGAGGTATTCGCCCTCGCGCTCGCCGTTGCGCATCACCGTGATGCGATCGGAAATCGCGTACGTCTGTTCGAGAAAGTGCGTGACGAACAGGATCGCGATGCCCGACTGCTTAAGATTCCGAATTATTTCGAAGAGTTGCGCGACTTCACCGTCGTCGAGGCTCGAGGTCGGTTCGTCGAGAATCAGCACGCGTGCATCGACTGAAATCGCGCGTGCGATCGCCACCATCTGTTGCACCGCGATCGGATAGGCGTCGAGCGATTTCGTCACGTCGAGCGCGACGTTCAGGCGCGCAAGCGCAGCCTCGGCACGTTGCCGGATCACGCGCCAGTCGATGCGCCCGAACCGCTTCGGCTGGCGCCCCGCGAAAATGTTCTCCGCGACCGAAAGATTCGGGCACAGGTTCACTTCCTGATACAGCGTGCGGATGCCGGCCGCTTCCGCTTCCTGCGGCGACGAGAACTGCACGGCCGCGCCGCCGAGGTAGATTTCGCCGCCATCGGGCGCGAATACGCCGGTGAGCACGTTGATCAGCGTCGATTTGCCCGCGCCGTTCTGCCCCATCAGCGTGTGAACCTCGCCGGGATACAGGCGGAAATCGACGTTCTGCAACGCCTTTACGCCAGGAAACGTCTTGCAGATGCCACGGGTTTCGAGAACCGGCACGCGTTCGCCCGCGAACGCCTGAACGGTTTCGGGCGCCGGGCGGGCGTCGGGGAATGGGGATTCAGAAGTCGAATGGGCCATAGACCTTGGATGGTCGGTTGAAAAGACGCCGTCCGTTGTCGCAGCAACGGACGGCGTTGAGGCACCACACTGGAGAAACCTGTGACAACCTGTCCGAAGCGCGATCAGTATTTACGCGTGGGCAGCGTCTGCGCCGCGACGCTCATCGGGAACACGGTCTCTTCGGTCAGAATGCGCTTCGGCAGCGTCTTGCCGGCCACCACGTCCTTCACCGCCGACATCAGCTGCGGTCCGAGCAGCGGGCTGCACTCGACATCAACGTTCATCTTGCCTGCCGCCATCGCCTGGAAGCCGCCCTTCGTCGCATCGAAGGACACGACGATCACATCCTTGCCCGGATGCATGCCGGCTTCCTCCATGGCCTGGATAGCACCCAGCGCCATGTCATCGTTATGCGCATAAACTAAATTAATTTTATTTCCGTAAGTTTTAATAAACGCTTCCATGACCTGCTTGCCGCCGGCCAGCGTGAAGTCACCGCTTTGCGACGCGATGATCTTGAATTTCGGATCGTTCTTGATCACTTCGATCAGGCCGGAATGGCGGTCGTTCGCCGGTGCGGACCCGACCGTTCCCTGCAGTTCGGCGATGTTGACGGGGCCTTTGTCGTTTTTATAGTGATCTTCGATCCAGCGGCCGCCGCGCCGCCCTTCTTCCATGAAGTCGGAGCCGATCATCGTCACGTAGAGCGACTTGTCCTTCACGTCGATGTTGCGATCGGTCAGGATCACCGGAATCTTCGCGGCCTTCGCTTCGAGCAGCACCGGCTCCCAGCCCGACTCCACCACCGGCGAGAACGCGATGACATCAACCTTCTGGGCGATGTACGAGCGGATCGCCTTGATCTGGTTTTCCTGCTTTTGCTGGGCGTCGGAGAATTTGAGATTGATCTTCGCGTCCGCGGCGGCGGACTTCACCGATTCGGTGTTGGCCGTGCGCCAGGCGCTTTCGGCACCCACCTGTGCAAAGCCCAGGGTGATCTTCCTGTCCTCCGCCTGCGCGCTGAAGGCGGACAGAGTGAGCGTGCTCGCGCCCACGCAGGCCGCGATTACACGCAACGCAGTGCGTCGTGAAATGGTCATGACTCGTCTCCTGATCTTTGTTCTGTGTAGGTTGCCCCGCCTGCTGGCTGGCCGCGCCGGACGGGACGAAACAAAGCGTAGTGGCTCCATTTCCCATCGTCCAATCATTTGATTTGCGCAACCCATACCAATTCTGGTATCGACACGCGCTTCGCAGTGCCGGAAGCGGGATCGCGGTGGCGCAGGCTGGCCGCTATTCGCGCGGCGTCACGAGACGAAACGTCAGATTG
The DNA here is from genome assembly GCA_937917025.1 of uncultured Paraburkholderia sp. Lineage (GTDB taxonomy): Bacteria > Pseudomonadota > Gammaproteobacteria > Burkholderiales > Burkholderiaceae > Paraburkholderia. The sequence continues at coordinate 5,812 of CALFSF010000156.1, read as the reverse complement.
ATGCGCTCGCCCTGCACGCGCGGCTCTTTCGGCACGCGATGGCGCCATTGCGCCTGCGTGTCGCCGCGCATCACGAGCAGGCTTCCGCCCTTGAGCGCATACGACTGCACGACGCCCGTCCGGTTGTGCTTCAGATCGAACGTGCGCGCGACACCCAGACTCACCGACGCGATCACCGGCTGCGCGCCGAGTTCGGGCTCGCGATCGGCGTGCCAGCCCATGCTGTCGTTGCCGCCGCGGTAGCGGTTAAGCAGCACGCTGTTAAAGCGCGCGCCACAGGTTGCCTCGGCGGCGGCCTTCAGTTCGGCGACGGCCGGCGTCCACGGATCCGGCACGTTGCGGATTCCCGAGTACACGTAGACCGCGTCCGGCTCGCCCTGCCACGCGGTCAGCCGGGGCAGCGGCACGCGGCCGGCGGGCGTCATCATCGTGTCCTGCTTCCAGGCGACTTCGTCGACGATCCGTGCGAGCGTCGCGGCGGCGATTTCAGGCGAAAGCCAGTCGGGATACCAGTCGGCGTCGGGGGTGGGAAGATCGTTGAAAAGGCCGGACATAAGTGCACTTCAGGTGAGCGCATCACCTCGAATTCGTTAAAGGGCAACCCTCGTTATGATGAAGGCAGAAGCGGGCGGGCGTCGTCCGCCATTTTGCGCTTTCATTTCTTCTTCTCACTTTGCGGGGTTTTCATGACGCTCTCGAACGAAACACTCGACCAGCTGTTTCGCACCGCCCGAACGCACAATGGCTGGCTGCCGAAACCCGTCGACGACACGCTGCTACGACAACTCATCGAACTCACGCTGCTCGGGCCGACGTCCGCGAATTCGAGCCCTGGCCGCTTTGTGTTCGTGAAGACGCCCGAGGGCAAGGAAAAGCTGCGGCCGGCGCTCGCGCCTGGCAATCTGGAGAAGACGATGGCCGCGCCGGTCACCGTGATCGCGGCGATGGATACCGCGTTCTACGAGCATCTGCCGAAGCTCTATCCGCAGGTCGATGCGCGCAGCTGGTTCGTCGGCAACGAAACGCTCATCGCCGATACCGCGTTTCGCAACGCGACGCTGCAAGGCGGCTATCTGATCCTGGCCGCGCGGGCGCTCGGTCTCGACGCCGGGCCGATGTCCGGCTTCGACCAGAAAACGGTGGATGCGGCGTTCTTCGCCGGCACGACCGTGAAGTCGAATTTCCTGATCAATCTCGGTTATGGCGACGTGACGAAACTGTACGCGCGCAACCCGCGCTTCACGTTCGACGAAGCCGCGAAAATCGTTTGAGCCTGTGTGTGCGCGAATGCTGGCGTGATCATCCCGAGGTGGTTTGAAGCGCCGGCATTCAGGTACATTCAGGTAAGAAGCGCCACGTAAAAAACCACTACGCCGATCACGGCGCCGACAAAGCAAAACCCCTCTTCCGCCTCGTCGCCGTTCGAACGCAGCCACGCACCCACCACGCCGAAAAATCCCGAGATCCCCAGCGCCACGCAGACCATCACGACGTCGAAGAGCGCGCTTCGGCCCAGTTCGGAGAATTCGATCTGCCGCACGCCCAGATACAGCGCGAGCGCCATCACCGAGAGCACCACCAGCGGCAGCATCACACGCTTGCCTTCGCGACCCACATGATGCGCGTGGTGCGCCGCATGACCGTCCGTGTGGCCGTCATGCCCAACCGTCCGTGTCGTTTTCATCATTCGTCTCCCGCATCGCCCGCTGAACCTGGCGATAGATCGAACCATGAACGTCATCGGTAAAGACCGTCGCGGCGCCGGAAAAAAATCCCGCTCCGCGAGACCGGCAACACGCTCTGCCGTCACACGGTTCAATTCGAGAATAGTCGATCTCCCCACGCAATTCAAAACCTGTTTAGTTCATAAGCACGAACATTCGGCGGCCCATCGCATGCTGCGATGCATTAAATCTGACGGGCATCGATGTCCCCGACCGGCGCCCGAGGCGTCGGCAGAACGATCGCCCGGGCCGGTTCCGGCGGTCGCGGGCGCCTGTATCGAAGTCTCGGTAGAATGATCTGCCTGCACGTCGATTCATCTCCAGGTACCGCGGCGTGTCATCCAGCGCCGGTGTTTCCTTCCGCGTCCCTGACCTCCTCTATGCGCCGATCATTTTCGTTTCTGGCCCGCTTCATCTTCATCGGTATCCTGCTGCACATTTACGTCGGATTTCGCCTGATTCCGGATCTGCCGGTCGGCCCGACATGGCGGGTACTCGCTGTGCTGTGGCTGGTCGTTTCCGTGTTCGTGATTCCGCTCGGCATGCTCGCGCGCACGATCAAGCGCCAGCCGCTCGCCGATCGTCTTGCGTGGATCGGGCTGATGGGCATGGGCTTCTTCTCGTCGCTGCTGGTGCTCACGTTCGCGCGCGATCTGCTGCTCGCGTCACTGCTGACGATCGACGCGATCTGGCCACATACGCTCGCGCTCGCGGCCTGGCGAACCCATACAGCTGGCGCCGTTCCGCTGCTTGCGCTGCTCTCCACCGCGATCGGTCTTTTCAACGCGCGTCGCCGCGCGCGCGTGGTCACGATCGATGTGCCCATCGACAACCTGCCCGCCGCGCTCGACGGCTTCACGATCGTCCAGATCAGCGACATTCACGTCGGCCCGACCATCAAGCGCAGCTACGTCGATGCAATCGTCGATGCGGTCAACAAGCTGAAGCCCGATCTGATCGCGGTGACGGGCGATGTCGTCGACGGCAGCGTCGAGCAGCTGGCGGCGCATACGCGTCCGCTGTCGAGGCTTTCCGCGTTGCATGGCGTGTATCTCGTGACGGGCAACCACGAGTACTACTCCGGCGCGCATGCGTGGATCGACGAATTTCGCCGGCTTGGCCTGACCGTGCTGATGAACGAACACGTCGTGGTCGAGCACAAGGGCGCGCAGGCCATCATCGCGGGCGTGACCGACTATTCCGCCGGACAGTTCGATCCCGCGCATCGCAGCGATCCGGCGGCGGCACTGACAGGCGCGCCTGGCGACGTGCTGATTCGCGTGCTGCTCGCACACCAGCCGCGCAGCGCGGAAGCCGCCGCCGACGCCGGCTTCACGCTGCAGCTCTCGGGACATACGCACGGTGGCCAGTTCTTCCCGTGGAATTTCTTCGTGCGGCTTCAGCAGCCGTTCACAGCGGGCCTCGCGCGCATGAACGGCCTGTGGGTCTATACGAGCCGCGGCACCGGCTACTGGGGCCCGCCAAAGCGCCTCGGCGCGCCTTCGGAAATCACACGCGTGCGGCTCGTGCCCGCTGAAGGCATCTGACATCCCAGGCCGGTCGCAATGGGCGCCTGCATTTCATGCGGCCCCCCATTGCAGGCGCGGCGCATGACGCCAGGCCCGATCTTTGCATGAGTCATCGCGGTGATTATCCATGGAGCCCGCAATGACCACCCCAACTCACACGACGCCTCCGGATCTCGAGCATCCGGAACCCGCGAGGCACAGCGACAACGAGAAGAGCGGGATGCCCGAGCGCCAGGATGAAGGGCGCAAGCAGGCGCCGAACGACCGTCCGGGCAAGAAATCCGGCGAAGGCGAAACGCCCGTCGGCTGAAAAATCTACACGCGACGGGTAGTTCAGGGGCAAATTCCGCGGTCCCGCATGCGGCGCGTGCCCTCGACGCAACGTGCGGGCGCACCGTGGTCACGGGCCCCTGCGCCCTGAAACGTTCGATCTGCCTCACGGCAGAGTCCTCCCACCGGCCAAAGCAGGCCCTTCATCCAATCGGACTTTTTCATGGCCAACGATATCCGCATCGCCGAGGGCTCGCCGTTCCCGCTCGGCGCCACGTGGGACGGACACGGGGTTAACTTCGCGCTGTTCTCCGCCAACGCGACGAAGGTCGAGCTTTGTCTCTTCGACGAGCGCGGCGAGAAGGAACTGCAGCGCATCGAACTGCCCGAATACACCGACGAAGTCTGGCACGTCTACCTGCACGACCTCGGACCCGGCGTCGTGTATGGCTACCGGGTACACGGGCCGTATGAACCTGAAGCGGGCCATCGCTTCAACGCGAACAAGCTGCTGCTGGACCCTTATGCGAAGGCGCATGTCGGCACACTCAAATGGGATCCGGCGGTGTTCGGCTACACGCTCAATGCCGAAGGCGAAGACCTCACGTTCGACGAGCGCGACAGCGCGCCCTTCATGCCGAAATGCCAGGTCGTCGACCAGTCGTTTACATGGACGCACGCGAAGCGCGTACGCGTGCCGTGGGAACGCACGATCTTCTACGAGACCCACGTGCGCGGCTACACGAAGCGACATCCCGCCGTGCCGGAGGCGCTGCGCGGCACGTTCGCCGGATTGACGCAGAAGGAAGTCGTCGACCATATCAGGCGGCTCGGCGTCACTTCGGTGGAACTGATGCCGATCCAGTCGTTCGTCAACGACAGCTATCTGCTCGACAAAGGGCTCACGAACTACTGGGGCTACAACACGATTGGGTTCTTCGCGGCGGACCCGCGCTTTTTTTCGCGCGGCGGTGGGCAGATCGCCGAGTTCAAGGAGATGGTCGACCGTCTGCACGAGGCCGGCCTCGAAGTGATTCTCGACGTCGTGTACAACCACACCGCCGAAGGCAACGAGCGCGGCGCGACGCTGTCGTTTCGCGGCATCGACAACGCGTCGTACTACCGGCTGATGCCTGACGAGCCGCGCTACTACATCAACGATACCGGCACCGGCAACACGTTGAACCTCGCGCATCCGCGCGTGCTGCAGATGGTCACCGACAGCCTGCGTTACTGGGTGACGGAGATGAACGTCGACGGTTTCCGCTTCGATCTGGCGACGATTCTCGGCCGCGAGGATCACGGCTTCGACGAAGGCGGCGGTTTTCTCGACAGTTGCCGGCAGGACCCGATCCTGTCGAGCGTGAAGCTGATCGCCGAGCCTTGGGACTGCGGCCCGGGCGGCTATCAGGTGGGTGGTTTTCCGCCCGGCTGGGCCGAGTGGAACGACCGCTTTCGCGACACGACACGCGCGTTCTGGAAAGGCGACGAAGGGATCGCGTCCGACCTCGCGGCACGCATGACCGCCTCCGGCGACAGGTTCAACCGGCGTGGCCGGCGTCCGTGGTCGAGCGTGAACTTCGTCACCGCGCACGACGGCTACACGCTGAACGATCTGGTCTCATACAACGACAGGCACAACGAGGCGAACGGCGAAGACAACAAGGACGGTCACTCCGACAATCTCTCATGGAATTGCGGTGTCGAAGGTCCCACCGACGACGCGGACATCCGCACGTTGCGCGAGCGGCAAAAGCGCAACCTGCTCGCGACGCTCCTGCTCTCGCAAGGCACGCCGATGCTGCTTGCGGGAGATGAATCCGGGCGCACGCAACAGGGCAACAACAACGCGTATTGTCAGGATAACGAGGTAAGCTGGCTCGACTGGGAAGGCATCGATGCCGACGGGCATGCGCTGACCGACTTCGTCAGCAAGCTTACCACGCTGCGGCATGCACTGCCCGTGTTGCGACGCGGTCGCTTCCTGGTCGGCGAATACAACGAGGCGCTCGACGTCACCGACGTCAAATGGATGAGCCCGTCGGGCGAAGAACTCTCGCCCGGGCAATGGGACGATCCGTCGATGCGCTGCTTCTGCATGCTGATCGACGGCCGCGCGCAGGCGACCGGCATCCGTCGCCCGGCCGCCGACGCGACGCTGCTGATCGCGATGAACGCGCACCATGACGTGGTCGACGTGAAGCTGCCCGAAATCGCGGGCAGCCAGCAATGGACCTGCCTCATCGACACCAATATGCCGGTGCGCGACGAACTGCCGGAATACGACTC
>CALFSF010000155.1 GCA_937917025.1 uncultured Paraburkholderia sp. | reverse complement strand
AGCAGTTCGCCGTCGGAATTCTTGTCGACAAGCGGAATCAGCCGGTAGCCGACTTCGAGGCCGAGCGTGTCGATCATCGTCACGTCGTCCCAGCTCGCTTCCGTGGCTTCGGTGGACGTGAGCGCGGCCGGCACGACGTCGACGAGCGCCGCGGCGGCCTTGCTTTGCGACGCGCGCTTTTTCAACGTTCGGCCCCACTGGATCAGTCCGCCGCCGAGCAGCAGGAACGCGAAATGCGGCATGCCCGGAATCAGGCCCATCAGCACGAGGATCGCGCCGGTGATGACCAGCACGCGCGGGTTCGTGAAGAGCTGGCCGGTCAGCTGCGTGCCGATGTCTTCGTTGGTCGCGACGCGCGAGACGATCACGCCGGCCGCCGTCGAAATCACGAGCGACGGAATCTGCGCGACGAGGCCGTCGCCGATCGTCAGCAGCGTGTAGACCTTGCCGGCCGCGGCGAAATCCATGTTGTGCTGGACCACGCCGACGATCAGCCCGCCGATGATATTGATCACCATGATCAGCAGGCCAGCGATCGCATCGCCGCGCACGAACTTGCTCGCGCCGTCCATCGAGCCGTAGAACTCGGCTTCCTGCGAGATTTCCGAGCGGCGGTTGCGCGCCTGTTCCTCGTTGATGAGGCCGGCGTTCAGGTCGGCGTCGATCGCCATCTGCTTGCCGGGCATCGCGTCGAGCGTGAAGCGCGCGGACACTTCCGCGATCCGCCCCGCGCCCTTCGTGATCACCATGAAGTTGATCACCATCAGGATGACGAAGACGACGATACCGACCGCGAAGTTGCCGCCCACGAGGAAGTGACCGAACGACTCGATCACCTGGCCCGCCGCATCCGGGCCGGTATGGCCTTCGAGCAGCACGACCCGCGTGGACGCCACGTTCAGCGAGAGCCGCAGCAACGTGGAGAACAGCAGCACGCTCGGGAACGCCGCGAAATCGAGCGGCTTCATCGTGTACATGGCGACGAGCAGCACCATCACCGAAAGCGCGATGTTGAACGTGAACAGCAGGTCCAGCAGGAAAGGCGGCAACGGCAGGATCATCATGCCGAGGATCATGACGATCAGCACCGGCCCGGCGAGCGCGCGCAGGTTGGTGCCGCTCAATGCGTCCGGCCGTCGCGAGAGGAACCCGATGCGTGCGTTCATGCTGAGGCTCCCTTGCCTTCGTTTTCGTCGCCGAGTGCGTCGGCTGCTTCCTGAGTGGCTTCCTCGTCGGCGACGCCGCCCTTGTCGAGTTCGGCGGGCACGTCGAACTCAGTCGGCGCGACCGGCGCTTCGCCGCCTTCGCTCCTGAACCGCTTGAGCTGGTAGACCCACGCCAGCACTTCGGCGACCGCGCCGTAGAGCGGGCCCGGAATTTCGCGGTCCAGCTCGACGTTGTGATACAGCGCCCGCGCGAGCGGCGGTGCTTCGAGGAGCGGCACGTTGTTTTCGATGGCCAGCTCGCGGATGCGCGCCGCCACGAGGTTCACGCCCTTGGCGACGACCTTCGGCGCGCGCATCTCGCCGTCCGCGTACTTCAACGCGACGGCGAAGTGAGTCGGGTTGGTCACGACGACATCGGCCTTCGGCACTTCACCCATCATCCGGCGCCGCGAAAGCGCGCGCTGCTGCTGGCGGATGCGGCCCTTCACGTGCGGATCGCCTTCGTTTTCGCGGTGTTCGCGTTTCACTTCTTCCTTCGTCATGCGCAACTTCTTGTGGAACGACCAGAGCTGATACGGCACGTCGAGCGCGGCGACGAGCGCCATGCCCGCCACGGTCATGCCGCAGCACACGCCGATCAGATGAACCGCATTGGCGAATGCCTCGTGCACCGGCTGCATCGCGAGCGCGAGGATTTCGTCGCGCCGGCTCAGGATCGCCGTCGCGCCGATGACGCCGACCACCAGCGTCTTCGCGAACGACATGCCGAGCTGGATCGGCCCGTTCAGCGAAAAGATCTTGCCGAGACCGGCGGCGGGGTTGAGCCGGCCGAAATTCGGCTCCCAGGATTTGGTCGAGACCATCCAGCCGCCGAGCGCGAGCGGCGCGAGCAGCGCGGCGACGCCCGTCAGCGCGAGAACCGGAAACAGTACGGAGAGACCTTCGCGGCCCGCGACACCCGCGCCGATCAGCATGCGGCGCGTCTCGAAGACGCTCGCGTGGTTGAACGTCAAGGCGGTGCGCAGCATGTTCTGCGTGTGCTCGCCGATCGACCCGGACAGCGCCCACGTGCCGAAAAAGCCCGCCGACAGCAGCGCAAAGGTCGAAAGCTCCCGGGAACGCGCAACCTGCCCCTCTTCCCGCGCCTTTTGAATGCGTCGGGGAGTGGCCGCTTCGGTTTTATCGAGGTCGCTATCCTCTGCCAACGCGCTCTCCAGATGATCGGGGCACCATGCCCTTTTTCAGTGAGAGCGATTATTCCCGCAGAAGTCGAGCGACGATCGGCGGATAAAGCCGGGGAAAGGGGGGTATTTCGCGGGATGAAACGCTCACCCGGCTCAGGCAGCGCCGCCGCGCCGGTACGACCGGGGGCGGCGGCGCGCCATGCGGCATCGCCCCGGACCTGTCAGAACGCGATGAATGGCGCCGGGCCGCCCGTCGCGCTCAGATCCATGCCGTAGTACACGTAGCGGCCGAAGAAAAACGGCAGGCCGAGATCGACCCAGCCGGCCCGGATGCCCTCGCCGGCCACGTCGTTGAACGCGAAGTTGCCGCCGCTCGATATCAGCGTCGCCGCGCTGACGACGTTCATGTCGACGGTCGCGCTCGCGCTGCCGGTGCCCTTCACCGTGAAAGGCCGCGTCTGCGCGGTCGGCGGGCAGTAGAAGCCCGGCTCGTTGCTGCCGCACGCGGCGAGCGTCGAATCGTCGAAGAAATAGCCGTTCGAGCCCGTATCGAAGAGCGCGACCGCGGGATTGCCGTTGAACGTGCTGCCGGGCAGATCGCCGGCGGCGTCCGACAGGAAGCTCTGCGCGGCCGTCAGCGCGTTGTTCGGTTGCGTGTTGATGCCGAAGACGAGCGTGCCCTGCGCCGAGGCCGCGCCGGTATTGGGCACCGGCGGCAATTGCACGATCACGCCGTTGTTGTCGCCGCTGAATTTCGGCACCGGGTTGGCGACCTGCACGCCGGTCGCCGCGACCGTGCGCGTACAGGTGTTGCCGGTGCATCCGTAGTAGTTGCTGGAGGTCGGTGCCTGCGACGGGTCCGAACACGTCGTGCCGCAGTCGTTCGGCATCACACCGATGCCGAGGATGCCGTTCACGCGCAGGTCGTCGACGGTGTTTTCCGGCACGCCGGAGCATGACGCGGGCACGGAGGCCGCCGCCAGATCGCCGATGATCTGGACCGGCAGGCTGGCGGCCTGCTTCTGGCCGAGGGTCACGTCGGCGGTCCGCACGGAACCCCACGTGAAACCATCGGCGAAAGACGCGCATTCGGCCAGTTGCTGGGCGCCGTTGACCAGCGTGACCGGCAACGCCGGCGCCAGCGTCGCATTGAGCGCGGTACTCACGATCCGCAGCCCGTACGAGCCCGTATCGAGCTGCACGTGATCGATGATCTGGCAGTTCGTCGTGCGCGGCGCGCAGATCTGCACGCTCACGGTGGGAATGTTGATGACGTTCTTCAGGCCTTTGTCGACGGTAATCGCCACGGTGTTCGCGGCGCCCACCGCGATCGGCTGCTGCGTCGGGCCGGCCGGCAGCGAATTGATGCCATCGTTGCCCGAATTGCTGCTGCTGCTGCCGCTGTCGCCGCCGCCTCCGCCGCACGCCGCGACGAGAGACGCCGCAGCGACCAGCGCCGCAACCTGCATCCATCCCTTGAGCTTCGTTGTGATTTGCACGCCTGGTCTCCTCGCGGTCAGGATCACTGGATGTCCTGGCCGCTGACGCCCGCCGGCAACGCCTGCGGCAGCCACGCGACGCCGGCGAACGCACCCATATGACCGCCTGAGCGCACCACCAGCGTGTCCTGATCGACCACGCTCGCGCCGCGCCGGCCATGCGCCGAGCGCGCGGCCTTCACGGCGTCGACGTATTGCGGGAAGTAGCTGCCGAGCAGATCGGCGAGATCGGGCATCTGCGGGCCTTGCCACGCGATGCCGAACACCGTCCCCGCCGCCGACACATATTCGTGGACGACGGTGCCGGAGCCGAACGTCGTCTCGCGAACGGTGTAGGCGGCCGAAGCGGACTGGGAGGGTGAAGCGGAAGAGGATGCTGTGGAAGCCGAGCGGGAAACGACCGGCGAACCCTGCACGACGCGCGACGACGTGGACGCCCCCGCGGGCGGTGTCATCGGACTGCCGCCCAGGCCCGCCCGGGCGGAACGGACCGCGATCAACGTACAGCACAATCCGAGCGACGTCAGCGTAACGGCGCGCGCGAGGCGACTCGATTTCGACATGCCCAGGCTCCCTTTGACAGTGACCACCGGGTTCGCGCGGCAGCGGCGAACCGGCAGTTCCGGACCTGGCCCCCCGCTGTGCCTCGATTCCGGGCGATTCGGGCGCCAGTGTCCTGTCGTCGTAGTATGCCTGTGGATTATTTCAAAGAGCCTGTTTTGCCGGGCGGCCAGCTCGCGCTACGGTCACGGCGCGTGACGGCGCGCGCCGTCACGCGGCCCTGCATCAAAACCCGAGGCTCGCGAGCAGATCGTCGACCTGCGCCTGATCCTGCACGACGTCGGTCTTGCCTTCCGGATTGATCTGCGGCCCGTTGAGCAGGCCTTCCGGGCTGCCCGTCGAGGAGGCCGGCTCGGAGGCCACGAGCGCCGCCGCGGTCGCCGCGAACTGCTCGCGACGCTCCGGCGCGATGTTCTCGACCAGCACGCCAAGCAGTTGCTGCTCGATCAGGTACACGACGTCCATGATCTTCTTGATGACCTGGCCCGTCAGATCCTGGAAATCCTGCGCGAGCATGATTTCGAGCAGTTGCGAGCTGGTCGCCGTCGTCGAATCGGGCAGGTTCTTCAGGAACGTGCGCGTGTCGCCCATCAGCGCGCGCACTTCCTCGCGTTCGATGGGCGCGGCGTACCACTCGTCCCAGCGCGCCTCGAGCCGGGCTGCGTCCTTCTGCAACTGCTCCTGCACCGGCTTTGCGATCTCGATGGCGGTCAGCACGCGTTCGGCGGCCTGCTCCGTCATCATCACGACGTACTTCAGACGGTCGCGCGCGTCCGGCACGGCTTCCGCGGCGCGCTCGACATGCTTGTCGAGCCCCAGCTCGCGCATCGAATCGCGCAGCGTGCGCGTCAGTTGCCCGATGCGGGCGAGAATACGGTCGGTTGCGATATCGCTGCCGTCGTCCCGCGAATCGGCGCCCTGCGCGTCGGTCGGCTCGTTCACAGTCAGCTCCCCGTCTTCGCCATCTTCTCGAGAATCTTGTTGAGCTTCTCGTCGAGCGTCACCGCCGTGAACGGCTTGACCACATAGCCGCTCGCGCCGGCCTGCGCCGCCGCGATGATGTTTTCCTTCTTCGATTCCGCCGTCACCATCAACACCGGCAGATGCGTCAGGTTCGCGTCGGCGCGAATTTCCTTCAGCATCGCGAGGCCGTCGAGGTTCGGCATGTTCCAGTCGGAAATCACGAAGTCGTAGCGGCCGCTGCGCAGGCGCGACAGACCCACCGCGCCGTCTTCCGCCTCGTCGACGTTCGAATAGCCCAGTTCCTTCAGCAGGTTGCGAACGATCCGGCGCATCGTCGGAAAATCGTCCACCACCAGAATTTTCATTCCCTTATCCATTTCAATTCCCTTTTCCCGTGTCTTCGAAGGTGCGGCGAGCGTCCCGCCTGTTCGTTCAGTTCCAGGCCGGCATCATACCCGCTGTACGCGGTCGCCCATCGACGCAAGACGGGCCATGACGCGCCGGCTCATGTCGGAAAGCGAGGCGATTTCGTCCGCGGCGCCCAATGCAATGGCTTCGCGCGGCATCCCGAACACGATGCAGCTCGCCTCATCCTGCGCGAGCGTGTAGGCGCCCGCCTTTTTCATATCCAGCAACCCTGCTGCACCGTCGCGCCCCATGCCGGTCAGGATCACGCCGAGTGCGTTCTTGCCCGCGTGCTGCGCGGCCGAGCGGAACAGCACATCCACCGAAGGCCGGTGCCGGTTCACCGGCGGCTCCTCGGACAGGTGAGCAATATAGTTCGCACCGCTCCTTGCCAGCAAGAGATGAGCGTGGCCGGGCGCGATGTAGGCGTGCCCTGGCAGCACGCGTTCACCGTGCTCAGCCTCTTTAACGGTAATCCGGCACAAACCATTGAGCCGTTGCGCAAAAGATTTTGTAAATCCCGGCGGCATGTGCTGCGCGATCAGCACGGCAGGCGCGTCCGGCGGCAGTGGCACGAGCACTTCGCGGATCGCCTCGGTGCCGCCCGTCGATGCGCCGACGATGATCAGCTTTTCGGTCGATACCAGCGGATTGTTGAAGAGCGGCGCCGGGGCGGCAGGCGCCTGCGCGGGCGCGCCGGGGTGCGGCGCGGGCGCGGCCTGGCGCACGCGGGCGCGGGCGGCGGCGCGCACCTTGTCGGCGAGTTTTTCGGCGTAGTCGAGCATGCCGTCGCGAATGCCGACCTTCGGCTTCGTGACGAAATCCACCGCGCCCAGTTCGAGTGCGCGCAGCGTGATTTCATTGCCGCGTTCGGTCAGCGACGACACCATCACGACCGGCATCGGCCGCAGGCGCATCAGCTTCTCGAGGAAATCGAGCCCGTCCATGCGCGGCATTTCGACGTCGAGCGTCAACACGTCCGGATTGTGCTGCTTGATGAGATCGCGCGCGACAAGCGGATCCGGCGCGGTCGCGACGACCGTCATGTCGGGCTGGCCATTGATGATTTCAGTCATCAGGCTACGGATCAGCGCTGAATCGTCGACACACAATACCTTGATTTTTTGCACGGCTGTCACGCCTCCTCTACGGTCCTGGCGTTGTTCTGGGTGGTCGGGCGCGTGGCGCCAAACAGTTCGATACGCGGCTTCGCCGGCGCGGCACCGGCGGCTGCGCCGGCTGCCGGGTTCGAGCCGAACAGTTCAGTGCGCGGCCTGCCAGCCGGCGACGCGAAGAGTTCGACCCGCTCGCGGGCCCGCGCGAGCCGGTCGGCCCGCGCTTCGGCGGTCTGCCGGGCGAGCGCCTGCTCGCGCTCGGTGACGCCTTGATCCTGTTGCAGACGCAGCTTCTTCACCATCACCTGGCCCGTGCGCGGCATGAACGCGACCTTGCGCGGATGGCCGCCCTGCAGATCCTCGGCGACGATGCGGATCTTTTCGAGCGCGAGATAGCGGCGCACGAACTCCGAGTTGCGGTCGCCGATATTCATCGTCGTCATGCCGGCGAGCACGGCCGCGCCGCCGAACACCTTGGCCTCGAAGCGCTCGCGCCGTCCGCCCGCCTTGATGAGTTCGTTGATCAGCACTTCCATCGCGTACGCGCCGTAGCGCATCGAATCCGACGCGGCCTGCACGGCGTCGGCGCCGTCATCGGGCAGCATGAAGTGATTCATGCCGCCGATGCCCGCCGTGCGATCCTGGATGCACGCGGCCACGCACGAGCCGAGCACGGTGACGAGCACCATGTCTTCGGAGGTCGTGTAGAACTCGTTCGGCAGCAGTTTGACGCCGGGGCGCTTGAAGTGATTGTCGAAATAGAGATTGTTCGCGATCGGCAAGGTGCTGCTCATACGCTGACCTCACCCGTTGCCGGCGCGGCGGCACGTGACGTGGCGCGCGCGCCGCCGCTGTCGCGCGTCAGTTCATAGACGGTCTGGCCGCGCAGCCTGAAGGCCTGCGTCACATACGTGAAGTTCTCGGAATGGCCGGCGAACAGCAGCCCGCCCGGCTTCACCAGCGGCTCGAAGCGCGACAGCACGTGCGACTGCGTCGGCTTGTCGAAATAGATCATCACGTTGCGGCAGAAGATCGCGTCGAACTGCGAGCGCAACGCGTATTCGCGGTCGGTCAGGTTGAGCTGGTCGAAGCGGACCATCGCGCGCACTTCCGGGCGCACCTTCACCATGCCGGCATGCGCGCCGGTGCCGCGCAAGAAGAAACGCTTGAGCCGCTCCGGCGACAGATGCTTGACCTGGTCGAACTGATACGTGCCGGCCTCGGCCTTGGCAAGCACCTGCGTGTCGATGTCGGTGGCGAGCACGGTCGCGCTGCGCGCCGCGCTGTCGCCCAGCGCCTCGATCAGCGTCATCGCGATCGAATACGGTTCTTCGCCCGTCGAGGCCGCCGAACACCATACCGATACCGGCGACGGCCGCTTCTTCACGAAGTCGGCGAGGATCGGAAAGTGATGCGCTTCGCGGAAAAACGCCGTGAGGTTCGTGGTGAGCGCGTTCGTGAACGCTTCCCACTCGGCCGGATCGTTCGCCGATTCGAGCAGGTCGAGATACGACTTGAAACTTTCGAGGCCGCGCGCGCGCAGGCGCCGCGCGAGACGGCTGTACGCCATGTCCCGCTTGTGGTC
>CALFSF010000154.1 GCA_937917025.1 uncultured Paraburkholderia sp. | reverse complement strand
GTGCGGATGGGAGTCGTGTTGGGCATTGATGCAGGTCGTGCGCTGTCGGTGCGTGGCTACCGGCAACGATCAGCGGAATTTTCAGTAGCGGGCTACTTTAACATCTCGTCACGACGGCTGCTTGAGGCCACTCGGGCGGTGCTTTCAGCGTGTTCGGGACTTCCCTGGCACTGCGTTTTTTTCGCGCTGGCGCTCTTCCTGCCGGTCTGCTTCCCCGCTCGTGCCCGCTGTTCTCCGGGCGCTCGACACTACCTTAAGCGCTGCATGAACCCCTAGCCTCCGCGAGCGCCCTGCGCGCGGTCGGCGACTTCGTTCCACAGATGCATCGCCGCGTATGCGCGCCACGGGCGCCAGGCTTCGGTGCGCGCGCGTTGCTGCGCTGGACGCACGAGCGCCGGGTCGCGCGCGGCGATCGCCTGCATCAGCACGAGATCGAGCGCCGGCCACGCATCGGCGTCGCGCCATGCGCGCATCGCGACGTATTCGACAGTCCACGGCCCGATGCCCGGTAACGCGAGCAGCGCCGCGCGCATCGTATCGGGATCGTCGATCCCGGCGCCTTCGACCGGCACCGTGCCCGATGCCACGGCCTGCGCAAACCCCTGCAATGCGGCGATGCGCCTGCCGGGCATGCCGATCTGCGCGAGATCGACGGCAGCAAGTGCCGCCGGCGTCGGAAAGCGCCACGCGGTGCCTTCGTGCGCGTGACCTTCGATGCGCAGGCCGGCGCGCTGCACGAGGCGCCCGATGATCGTGGTGGCGGCTTTCACGCTGACCTGCTGACCGACGATGGCCCGCACGACCAGCTCGAAACCGGACCACGCGCCCGGCACGCGCAGACCGGGCGAGGCGTCGACGAGCGGCGCGAGCCACGGGTCGTCGGCGAAATGCGCGCGGATCGCGACCGGATCGGCGTGCAGGTCGAACATCCGCGCGATCGGCGCCGCGAGCGCGTCGGCGTGCTGCCCGATGGCGCCTTCGAGGCTCGCGACGACGCAACGTTTCTTCGGATGAAGGCGGACGGTGAGCGTGCCGCTGTCGCCGGCCCATTCGATGGCGCGCCGGTACGCGCCGTCTTCGACCGCTTCGACGCCGGGCGTCGCGCGTCCCGCGAAAAAGCGCAGGACGCGCGGCCAGTCGAAGGGCGGCTTGAACGGCAGTTCAAGCGCGACAGCGGCAAGCGAGGCGGATGTACTCAAGCGGCGTGATCCAGATCGTGGGTTTCGGCCGGCGCGGACGCGCCGCCGACGGTGTCCGCGCCTGCGTGGCGCGCTTCGGCTTCCAGCAGCGCGGCCTTGCGCGGCAGGCCCCAGCGATAGCCGGCGAGCGCACCGCCCTTCTGCACGACCCGATGGCACGGAATCGCGAGCGCCACCGGGTTGGTCGCGCAGGCGCTGGCCACGGCGCGCACCGCGCGTGGCGAGCCGACCGCTTCGGCGATGTCCGAATAGCTGCGCGTCTCGCCGTATGGAATGCGGCGCAGTGCGTCCCAGACCCGCAGCCTGAATGCAGTCGAGGCGATGTCGAGCGGCAGATCGACCTCCTGCCGGCTGCCGCGCAGATAGGCGTCGATCTGCGCGATGAACGGCATCAGCGGGCCGGCTTCCTCGCGGAGTTCGGCATTGGCGAATTCGGCGCGCAGTTCGTCGACGAGCGGCTCCGCGTCGTCACCGAAGGCGATCTTGCAGATGCCTTTTTCCGTGGCGGCCACCAGCACGGAGCC
This sequence comes from uncultured Paraburkholderia sp., assembly GCA_937917025.1. Classification (GTDB taxonomy): domain Bacteria; phylum Pseudomonadota; class Gammaproteobacteria; order Burkholderiales; family Burkholderiaceae; genus Paraburkholderia. The sequence goes on along the minus strand of CALFSF010000154.1, from coordinate 6,319 downwards.
GAGCGACGTCGGCGCACTGGTGTAGCGCACGACAAGCCCCGCCCCCTTGCGGCGGTATGCCGAAGGCGCCATGCCGAGCTCGGCGGGCGCGGTGTCGTACATGCGCGACGGCGAGCCGAAGCCGGCGTCGACCGTGGCGCGCGTGACGTCGTCGCCTCGCCGCAGCGCGTCGCGCAGCGCGGCGCCGCGTTGCGCCGCCTGATACTCGCGCGGCGACACGCCCATGACGCGCTTGAAGAGGCGCTGCAGATGAAACGGGCTGACATGCACGGCTTCGCCCAGCTGCGCGAGCGTGACGCGCTGCTGCGGATCGGCGTCGAGCGCCGCGCACGCGCGGTTCACGATCTCGATGTCGCGTGGCAGGCGGCCGGGCTGGCAGCGCTTGCAGTCGCGATAGCCGGCGGCGCGGGCGTCATCCGCCGTGTCGAAAAACTCGACGTTTTCACGGCGTGGCGGCCGCGACGCACACGAAGGACGGCAGAAAACGCCCGTCGTGCGGACGGCGAAGAAAAACGCACCATCGGCTTCGACGCGGCGTTCGGTGACGGCGGCCCAGCGCTTTGCGTCGGTGGACCAGGCGGTACGGAGAGTGTTCGAGGTGTTCATGACGTTCCCGACAGGACGGTTTCGATGTTCACCAATGTAGTCGGCATCCCGTCACCCTACGCTCCGCTTCTTGCTCTGTCATTTCGGCCATCCGGCCAGCGGACGCGGGGTTTGCGCGATGCGTCCCAGGTAATATGCGACAAATTGTCATTTCCTCGGGTTTTCCCTTAAAAAGTTATTGCGTCGCACCAGGCCGTTGTGTATAGTTGTTTCTGTCTCCTCCATGTCTCCTCCTGATATGGATTCAGCCCGCTCCCAGTGAGCGGGCTTTTTTTCGCCTGTTTTCCCCGCTTTCCTTTGGCATCGGGCCTGCCAGGCCGCACCGGCGGTGCGTTCAGCCTCCTTCTGGCGCTTTCGTTTCACGTGCGGCGCCTGCCTCTCCTACACTCCTAGACGGCGACCCAGCGGTGGCCGGATCGGAACGAAGGAGAGATTCCCATGAAGTTTCATATTCGCGAGATCGACCATATCGTCATCAGGGTGCGCGATCCCGAGGCGATGACGCGGTTTTACTGCGATGTGCTCGGTTGCAACGTCGAGAAAGAGCAGCCGGATATCGGGCTCACGCAGTTACGCGCCGGGCGCTCGCTGATCGATCTGCTGAAGGTGGGCGGTCCGATCGACCGTCCGGAGAGCGGCTCGCCGGACGCCGGTCGCAATATGGACCACGTCTGCCTGCGCATCGAGCCGTTCGACGCCGAGGCGCTCAGAACCCATCTGGCCGCGCACGGCGTGCAGCCGGGCGAGCAGGCGCTGCGATACGGCGCGGACGGTTACGGGCCCTCGCAGTATCTCTTCGACCCGGAAGGCAATATGGTCGAGCTGAAAGGGCCGCCCGAGGCGGCGCGCTCCAACGCGCTGTAAGCGTCAGAAGAAGCGCCGCGGCCCGGCAATACGCGTCAGGCGCCGGCGGGCGCCTTCAGCACCGACCATTCGATCGGTACCGGGTCGGCGGCGGAACTGCCGAGCCACGCGGCGCCGTCCTGGACCGTGCATTGCAGCCGCATCGTCCGTTCGGCCAGGCCGCCGAGCGACGCCGCCACGCCTTCGCCAAGCGACCACACCGTCACGTTGCGCAGCCGCTCCACCTTGCCGCGCACGCCCTGCCACCAGATATCGGACGTGCGTCCGGCATACGCGATCACGATCACGTCGTTCGCGCGGCCGCTTGCCTTCGCGATGCGGCGCTCTTCCGGCTGGCCGACGTCGATCCATGTTTCGATGGCGCCCGTCAGGTCCTTTTGCCAGAGGTCCGGCTCGTCGGTATCCGAGAGGCCCTTGCAGAATTCGAGACGCTCCTGCGCGAACAGCGCGAAAGCGGCGACACGGACCATCATCCGTTCATCGGTTTCGGACGGATGGCGGGCGATCGTCAACTGGTGATCGGCGTAGTAGTGCCGGTCCATGTTGGCGATCTGGAGTTCAGCCTTGTAAATCGTCGATTTGATAGCCATGCAGCGTTTTCAGCCCGCTCGCACGGGCGATTCAGAATAATGGGGACAGGCAGCGGACCGCCGGTTAGCGGGCCGCCGCGACGTCGAACGGGCCGCCGTAAACATCCGCGGCGGCCGCGCGCAGCGCGCCGAGCACGACCGAAGCCGCGGGTGAAAGCAGATGCGACTGGCGCGTGATGATACCGAAAGCGTCCATCCGGTACGGCAGTTCGATCGGCAGGCGCTTCAGCACACCGTATTGCTGGTACTGCCGCGTGACTTCGTCGGGCAGCACGGCGAGCATGTCGCTTTGCAGCAGCAGGCTCGCGATTGCCAGAAAATTGTTCGTGTTCACCACGTTCTGTGGCGGATTCAGCCCGATCTGCGAAAACATCATGTCGAACCGGTGACGCAGCACGCTGCCCGGCGGATGCAGCACCCAGCCGGCATTCACGATACCGCGCAGCGTGAGCCCAGCCTCGCCTTCGAGCGGATGGCCGGGCCGCGCGACGACGCACAGCGGCTCGTCGGCGAGCGGTTCGTAGTGGATCTCCGTCTTCAACTGGTTCTGCCGCTCCAGCACGCGACCGATCATGATATCGAGTTCGCCTTCGGCGACGCGCGGCAGCATCACGTCCGACGTTTCGACCTGCACCCAGATCTGCAGCTGTGGATACTGCGCCTTCACGCTCGCGATCGCACGCGGCACCATCGTCGCGGCCGCCGCGGCGATCACACCGATGCGCACCTGACCGGCAAGCCCTTCGCGTAACGCCGATATTTCATCGTGCGCGTGACTGAGATTCGACAGCACCATCCGCGCGTGGCGAATCATCACCTCGCCGTACAGCGTGGCGTGCATCCCGTGCGGCGTACGGTCGAAGAGGCTCACGCCGAGCATGTCCTCCAGTTCCTTCAGCAGTCGCGATGCGGCGGGCTGCGTCATGCCCAGCACATCGGCGGCGCGGCGCACGTTGCCTTCTTCTTCCATCGCCGCGAGCAGCAGTAGCTGCCGCGTTTTCAGCCGCGCGCGCACAAACCAGTTCGAATAGCTGCGGGTCATCGCGTGTCTCGCTCCGTTGTCGTGTCATGCCGTGACGCGCTGGAAATGCATCGCGGCGCGGCGAAGCCGGTCTTGTCATACCAGAAACGATATCACGATGCCCCAAAAAGGGATTGGAAAGTTATTGCGACGACTCATACCATTCGTGGACTTTCAGCGAACCGGCCGTATGCATTGATGAATCGCGACTTTCTCGTTCCCCTCGTTTCGGGTCCATTCCGGCACTTCATCAACGGTGCATGGGAATCGGGCGCGACGACCGGGCTTTCGCTGAATCCGTCCGATCTCGACGATCCGGTCGGCGAATACGCCCGCGCCGACGCCCGTCAGACCGATGGTGCGATCGAAGCGGCAAGCGCCGCGTTTCGTGAGTGGTCACTCGCTTCGATCCAGCGGCGCGCCGATGCGCTCGATGCGATCGGCAGCGAAATCCTCGCGCGGAAAGATGAACTGGGTCGCCTGCTGGCGCGCGAAGAAGGCAAGACGCTACCCGAGGCCATCGCCGAAGCGACCCGCGCCGGCCAGATCTTCAAGTTCTTCGCGGGCGAGGCGCTGCGCATTCCCGGCGAGCATCTCGCGTCGGTGCGCGGCGGTATCGATATCGACGTGACGCGCGAGCCGGTCGGCGTGGTCGGCATCATCGCGCCGTGGAATTTCCCGCTCGCGATTCCCGCGTGGAAGATCGCGCCTGCCCTCGCCTATGGCAACTGCGTCGTCTTCAAGCCGGCGGAAACCGTGCCGGCGTGCGCGGCGGCGCTCGCGGGCATCATCAATCGCGCGGGCTTGCCGGCGGGCGTGTTCAACCTCGTGATGGGTAGCGGCCGGCAGGTCGGCGAACGGATCGTCGCGAGCCCGCTCGTGCAGGCGATCAGCTTCACCGGCTCGGTCGCGACGGGCACGCGCGTGCTGCAGGCGGCCGCCGCCCGGCAGGCTCGCGTGCAGCTGGAAATGGGCGGCAAGAATCCGCTCGTCGTGTTGAACGACGCCAATCTCGACACCGCCGTCGACGCCGCGTTGAACGGCGCGTTCTTCTCGACCGGACACCGCTGCACGGCGTCGTCGCGGCTGATCGTCGAGCGGGGTGTGTTCGAACCGTTCGTCGCGGCGCTCAAGGCGAAACTCGCCGCGCTCACGGTCGACCACGCGCTCAGGCACGGCACGGACATCGGTCCGGTCGCAAACGAACAGCAACTCGCGGTGACGCTCGACTACCTGCGCGCCGGGCGCGAGGAAGGCGCGGAACTGGTCGCGGGCGGCCGCCAGCTCGAACGGGCGACGCGCGGTTACTTCCTCGAACCGGCGCTCTTCATCGGCGAACCGGAGCATCGCATCGCGCGCGAGGAGATTTTCGGACCGGTCGCCGTCGCGTTTCCCGCCGACGACTACGACCACGCGCTGCATCTCGCGAACGACACGCCATTTGGCCTGTGCGCGGGCATCTGCACGCAGTCGCTGAAATACGCGCGGCATTTCAGGCGGCACAGCCAGAGCGGCATGGTGATGGTGAATCTGCCGACCGCCGGCGTCGACTATCACGTGCCGTTCGGCGGACGGAAAGGCTCGAGCTATGGACCGCGCGAACAGGGCACATACGCCGCGGAGTTCTACACGACTGTGAAAACCGCTTACGTCGCGGGCTGAATGAACGCGTGCGCTGGAGCATGAACCAGCGCCGCACGCGACGTGGCACACCGGCGCACGCGGGCACCCGGATCCGCATGTGTCTGCATTGACCGGCTGCTATTCGCCAGACAGGCATGCAGCCTTGATAATCGAAGGAGACTATCTGTGAATCGCAAGCTTCGCCGTTTGACGTTGTCCGCGATGGCCGCCGCTGCCCTCGCCGCGCCGTTTGCTGTCCATATGTCGGCGCAGGCCGACGAGCCGCTGAAAATCGGCTTCCTCGTGAAGATGCCCGAGCAGGCATGGTTCATCAACGAGCAGAAAGCCGCCACCGCGCTTGGCCAGAAAGAACACTTCTCGGTTGTGAATATCGGCACGCCGGATGGAGAAAAGGTGCTGGCCGCGATCGACAATCTCGGCGCGCAGGGCGCGAAGGGCTTCGTGATCTGCGCGCCCGACGTGCGCCTCGGGCCCGCAATTCAGGCGCGCGCGAAGCGCTACAACATGAAGTTCGTCACCGTCGACGACCAGCTCGTCGACTCGACCGGCAAGCCGCTCGCGAACGTGCCGCACCTCGGCATGTCCGCGTTCAAGATCGGCAACCAGGTCGGCCAGGCGATTTCGGATGAAATGAAGCGCCGCGGCTGGAAGCCGGAAGAAGTCGGCGCGCTGCGCATCACGAACTACGAACTGCCGACCGCAAAACTGCGCACCGACGGCGCGACGCAATCGCTGCTCGCGAACGGCTTCAAGAAGGACAACATTTTCGACGCGCCGCAAAAGACGACCGATGACGAAGGCGGCTTCAACGCATCGTCGCCGGTGCTCGCGCAGCATCCGAACATCAAGAAGTGGGTGATCTTCGCGCTCAACGAAGAAAGCGTGCTGGGCGGCGTGCGCGCCACCGAGCAGCTGCACATTCCCGCGGCGGATGTGATCGGCGTGGGCATCAACGGCGCGGGCGAAGCGTTCGCCGAGTTCCAGAAGAAGGAACCGACCGGCTTCTACGGCACGATCGCCGTCAGCTCGACGAACCACGGCAAGGAAAGCACGGAGAACCTCGTCGAGTGGATCGAGAAAGGCAAGCAGCTGTTGCCGATAATATTTTTTGCGTATCGTTGGATTTAATAGTAACGCTAAGATACGAAATTAAATTCTTTGTTTGTGAAATTTCTTCAGGTGTAAGCAGCGTTGAATTTTTTTCAATGAATCGCTCGGTTACATAGATCATTTGTTGTGCTTCGTTTTGATGTTCGAGCAGCAGGCGTTTTTCAACATCGCTTTGAGCATTTTTTAAGGCATCTACAAGCATTTTTTCTACTGTTGAATCATCCAATCCGTATTGGGGTTTAACGGTAATTTCCTGTTTAACGCCGCTGCGTATTTCTGTTGCGCTGATCTTTAAAATACCATCAGCATCCAGCATAAATTTAATGTCGATTTTAGGCAAACCTGCAGGCATGGAAGGGATATTGTTGAGCTGAAACGATGCCAGTTTTCGGTTCTCGTCAACCAACTCGCGTTCTCCCTGGTACACGTTGATTCTCATGTTCACCTGGCCGTCAACACTGGTAGTGTATTGCCTGGTAGCTAC
>CALFSF010000153.1 GCA_937917025.1 uncultured Paraburkholderia sp. | reverse complement strand
GGCTGGCGTGGCTCACCGGCTTCACTGGCTCGGCCGGCATGGCAGCGGTGCTGCTCAAGACCGCCGCGGTTTTTGTCGATGGCCGCTACACCTTGCAGGCCGCGAAACAGGTGGACACCGAGGCATGGAGTATCGTGTCGCTGGTCGATCCTCCCCCGGAAAGCTGGCTCACCGCGCATCTCGCGGCAGGCGACCGTCTGGGATTCGATCCGTGGCTGCATACCTCGGCCGCAGCCGAGCGGTTGGCTGCGGCGTGCGCCAAGGCCGGAGCCGAACTGGTTGCCGTCGACAGCAACCCGGTTGATAGCGTGTGGACCGATCGCCCCGAACCGCCGCTCGGACCGGTCGCCGTCCACGGCGCGCAGCTTTCAGGCGAAGCCGAGGCCGACAAACTCAACCGGATCCGCACCGAGATGACAAAACTCGGCGTCGATGCGCTGGTGCTGTCGGATTCGCACGCGGTGGCGTGGACCTTCAACATCCGTGGCGCCGACGTCTCGCATACCCCGCTGCCGCTGTCCTATGCGCTGGTGCCAAAGGACGGCCGCCCGACGATCTTCATCGACCATCGAAAACTTTCCAACAGCAGCCGGGATCACCTCGAGCGCAGCGCCGACGTCAAGGAGCCGGATGCATTGTCTCCAGCGCTCGCTGAACTGGCCGCGTCCGGCAAAGCCATCGCACTCGATACGGCAAACGCTGCCGAAGCGCTGGCCCGCCTTATCACAGCCGCCGGCGGCAAGCCGGTACGCGGCAGCGATCCGGTCGCGCTGCTCAAGGCCGGGAAGAACACGACCGAGATCGCGGGCACCCGCTCCGCGCACCAGCGCGACGCCGTGGCGCTGGCGCGCTTCCTCGCCTGGATCGATCGCGAAGCGCCGAAGGGCACGCTCACGGAGATCGACGCCGTCGAGGCGCTGGAAACCTTTCGCCGCGAGACCGGCGCATTGAAGGACGTGTCGTTCCCCACCATCGCCGGTACCGGACCGAACGGCGCCATCGTGCACTACCGCGTCACGCGCAAGAGCAATCGCCGCATTGAACCCGGCGATCTCCTGCTGATCGATTCCGGCGCGCAGTACGAAGACGGCACCACCGACGTTACCCGCACCTTCGCCATTGGTCAGCCGACCGACGAGATGCGCGACCGTTTTACGCGGGTGCTGCGCGGCCACATCGCGATTGCGCGCGCGGTGTTTCCCGACGGCACCACCGGTGCACAGCTCGATACGCTGGCGCGGCAGTTTCTCTGGCACGCCGGGATCGACTTCGAACACGGCACCGGTCACGGCGTCGGCAGCTATCTGTCGGTGCATGAAGGCCCGGCGCGGATTTCGAAGCTCGGAACCACGCCGCTGAAACGCGGCATGATCCTGTCCAACGAGCCCGGCTACTACAAGCGTGATGCGTTCGGCATTCGGATCGAGAATCTCGAACTGGTCGTGCCTGCGGATATTCCAGGGGCCGAAAAACCCATGAACGCCTTCGAGACCCTGACGCTGGCGCCGATCGATCGCAGGCTGATCGACCGCCGCATCAGCAAGAAGGAAGTGCTCTGGCTCAACGATTACCACGCCCGCGTTCGCCGCGAGGTGCGGCCCAACCTCGATGAAGCTACCAAGGTCTGGCTCGACGCGGCGACGGAACCGCTGCCGCTGGAAGGCCACGCGCCCGGCTAGCGAATAGCCGCATTCCGAAATGGCCGTATTGCACGATACGGATATCGCATATCGCTACAGTCGCTTCGCATCATCGAAGCAGACTGGAACCGATATCAGGCTTATGCACGGGGTCACCGGCGACCGATCGAAGATGTCACCTACGCCAGCCGGCGAGCCGCCGTCGCGCACCGTGCTGCTGTTGCTGGTGCTGATGACCGGACTCGCCCCGGTCTCGCTTTATATGCTGGTGCCGGCGCTCCCCGTTCTCGTCACCGCGTTCGGAAGCGACATCTCGATCGCGCAGATGACGGTGTCGCTGTACATGGTCGGTCTCGCGTTTTCGCAGATCCTGATGGGGCCGCTGTCGGACCGCTATGGCCGCCGGCCGATCCTGCTCGGCGGCATCGTCTTGATGGCCGTAGCCAGCGTCGGCTGCATCTTCGCCGAGAGCCTGCCGCAACTGATTGTGGCGCGGTTTTTCCAGGCGCTGGGCGGCGCCAGCGGAATGGTGATCGCGCGCGCGATCATCAGGGATCTCTATCCGCGCGAGCGGGTCGGCGCCATGATCAGCCTCGTGGTCGCGGCGCTGATGATCGGCCAGTTGCTGAGTCCGCTGGCCGGCGGCCTGTTGCAGACCACGCTCGGCTGGCGCGCCATCTTCTATGCGACCACCATCGCTTCCATCCTGATCGTCACGGGCATCGCAGTCGCACTGCCGGAAACCCGCCGCCGCACCGACGCAACGGCCGAGAGCGGCTTCCTGCGTGATGCGCGCATCCTGCTCTCGAACCGCGCCTTCGTCGGCTACGTGCTGTGCCAGGTGCTGGCGTCGGCGATCATCTTCGTGTTCGCAGGCGCGGGACCTTATGTTGTGGTCACTCAGATGGGCCGCAGCACCATCGAATACGGCGCGTGGTTCGCGACTTCTGGCGTCGCTTATCTGATCGGGAACCTGTTCTGCGCGCGCTTCGCGCCGCATCATACCCTCGACCGGTTGATCTGGTTCGGCCTTGCGCTGCAGATCGTCGGCGCGGCTCTCAACGTGATCTGGGGATTCGCCGGACTGAATCAGGTGCCGTCGTGGCTCTTCATCACGCACATGCTGATCATGTTCGCCAACGCCTTCGTGATGTCGAATTCG
>CALFSF010000152.1 GCA_937917025.1 uncultured Paraburkholderia sp. | reverse complement strand
TGTCGACTGTGATCAGCAGATCGGGACTGCGCTCGGCAGCGAGCTCGACGATCTCTGGTGTCAGGCCGTAGCCATATTCGAAACGGTTCGGTACCAGATAGTCGATCTGCGCGCCGAACATCCGCAGGCCGCGCACGGCGACGGCGCAGGCCGTCGCGCCATCGCAGTCGTAGTCGGCGACGACGAGCATGCGGCGCTTGCCTTCGATCGAATCCGCGAGCAGGGCGGCGGCGTCTTCGCAACCTTTCAGCGCGACGGGCGGCACGAGCCGCGCGAGGCCGGTTTCGATCTCGTCGGGCATGCACACGCCGCGCGCCGCATAGAGACGGGCGAGGACGGGATGCAGGCCGTGGCGGATCAGCGCTTCGGCATCGGCGGGAGAAGAGGCGCGCGTAACGATTCGGGTCATGCGGTCAGGCTGGAAGAAGGACGGTGGATCATTCGATGAAGAGCGAGGCGAACACGCGCCGCCGCCAGAATTTGCGCAGGTCGCCACGGGTCGCCGTGAGCGTCACCGAGCCGGTGTCGCCGCACAGTGTCAAACCGAGTTCGCCGAGTGCGCCAGACTGCAGCGCGTCGAGCGCGGGTGCGAGCCAGTCGGCTTCGAGCGCGGCGAATACCTGGTTCCAGCGTGCCCAGTCCTGCTCGATGTACGGCGCGGAGAACGGATCGATTTCGACGAGCGTGCCGCCTTCGCCTTCGCCTTCGGGCGAGGTCGCGGCAAACGCCGCGTACGACGGCGGCGGGGCATCGGTTTTCACGCCCGCGGACAGCGCGAGACCACGCGTCGCGGCGGCGTTCGACATGACATGCGTGAAAGGGCTGGTCACCGGTTGCGCCACGCCCTGCGCATGGAACCAGATCGAGTTCACCGCCGGCAGGCCGCGCGCCTCGCGCTCTTCGTTGACCGGATGCTCGAACCATGCCATCTGCACTTCGTTCTGCAGCTTCATCCACGCCCGCGAACGCTCGCCCGTATGCGCCTCGTGCGGCAGCCAGATTTCGATGTTGCGGCCGCTCGCGCGCAGCGGCGAAGCGCCCGCGAGCGAGCCGAAACCGTCGCTCGACAAGTACCAGCGCGACGGCTTCGGTGCCTCGATACGCACGCCCAGTTCCTCGATCAGCGGCCGCGCGACGGCGAGCAGCGTGGCGGCTTCGTCGTCCTGGAGGTCGAGCGCCTGGGGATCGATCAGCACGAGGTGGTCGTGCGCGATCCGCACGTGGACGGGCTGGACGCAGGCCCACGTCGCCTCGCCGGGCTCGCCGCCGTCGGCGCGCAGCATGTAAGGCGCGAGCGGCGCCTCGTCGGCGGCCGGCTGGGTGGGCGACACGGCGCCGAACTGCCGCGCGACCCAGCGTTCGTGCGGCAGGGTGCGCTGGAAATCCTCGCCGATCACGCGCTCGACGAGCGTCGCACGGGCGACCAGCTTCTCCAGCGCGGGAATGGCAAGGTTGTACAGCGCGGTGGAGGCGTCGGCGGCCGAGGGCAGCGCGAAAGGCAGGAGGAGCTGGAGGCGGGTGACGTGCATGATGCCCGGCATTGTATGGCGAAAGTCCCATGCTCTGTAGCTGGGGTGCAAACATACGGTGGTGCGCCGAAAATACACACAAATACACAAATTTATTGATATACACTGCGATAGTGTGTATATCTACACACAAGGCGTCCGAAGGCCGGGTGAATTCACCAGCCCTGGATGCATTTGCAATTCGTGGAGAGGATCAAAAATGGATTTTCCCATCGCTGTCCATAAGGATGATGGGCGCGTCTACGGCGTGACCATTCCGGATATTCCGGGCGTCCACTCCTGGGGCGGCACCATCGATGACGCAATCAGAAACGCGAAAGAGGCGATCGTCGGCCATGTTTCGACGCTGGTCGAGCTAGGCGAGGATGTCGGTTTCACGTGTTCCACCGTGGAAGATCTGGCTGGAAAGCCTGAGTATGCTGGCGCAATCTGGGCGCTGGTGGATGTTGACCTGTCCCGGCTTGATTCAAAGCCCGAACGAATCAACGTCAGTCTTCCGCGCTTTGTTTTGCACAAGATCGACGCTTACGTCGAGGCCCGACACGAAACCCGGAGCGGTTTTCTGGCGCGTGCCGCCCTGGAGATGCTGGCACATGGCTGATCGGCCCTGAGGGAGCTGCAATAGCTGGAAATATCGAAGGCCTGCCTGTCCGGCAGGCCTTCTTTTCTCGTGGATGTTCCGTGACGCGACAAACCTCTTCCTCCTGGTCCGTTCTGGACTCGCCTTCGCGGAGTTGCTGCGGAATGTATGGCAAACTTCGCGGTTAACTGACTGCCCGATGAGCGGCTGAACAGGCCAGCATGGCAAAAAGCAGCCGGCGGACCACCTGGCGGAACCAAAAGGCGGTGGCCGGGACCCAATGTTCACGGCATCGGGCCGTAGCGACTGAAGCGGCTGCATTGCCAGCACACGCTGAAAAGAAGTCGAAGCAACACAGAAAAGGATTCGCTTGAAATTTCCCTACGAGTGGCAGATTGGCTGGCGCTACACGCGCGCCGGCAAACGCACGACCGGCAACGGCTTCATCTCGTTCATCGCGCTCGTATCGATGTCGGGCATCGCGCTCGGCGTCGCGGCGCTGATCGTCGTGCTGTCGGTGATGAACGGCTTCCAGAAGGAAGTGCGCGACCGCATGCTGTCGGTACTCGCGCACGTCGAAATCTTTTCGCCGACCGGCTCGATGCCCGACTGGCAGTTGACCGCGAAAGAAGCGCGGCGCAACAAGGAAGTGATCGGCGCCGCGCCCTACGTCGAGGCGCAGGCGCTACTGACGCGCCAGGACGCCGTGAGCGGCGTCGCGCTGCGCGGCGTGGAGCCGACGCTCGAACCGGAAGTGTCGGACATCGGCAAGGACATGCGCGCCGGCAAGCTGACGGATCTGGTGCCCGGCGACTTCGGCATCGTGCTGGGCGCCGATCTCGCAACCAACCTCGGCGTGCGGACCGGCGACAAGATCACGCTCGTCGCGCCCGAAGGCACCATCACGCCGGCCGGCATGCTGCCGCGGCTGAAGCAGTTCACGGTGGTCGGCGTGTTCGAGTCGGGGCACTACGAATACGACAGCACGCTCGCGCTCATCAACATCCGCGATGCGCAGGTGCTGTTCCGGCTACCCGCGCCGACGGGCGTGCGCCTGCGCCTGAAAGACATGCAGCGCGCGCCGCAGGTCGCGCATGAACTCGCGCGCACGCTCTCCGGCGACCTGTATATCCGCGACTGGACGCAGCAGAACAAGACCTGGTTCTCCGCCGTGCAGATCGAAAAACGCATGATGTTCATCATCCTCACGCTGATCATCGCGGTCGCGGCGTTCAATCTGGTGTCGTCGCTCGTGATGACGGTGACCAACAAGCAGGCCGACATCGCGATCCTGCGCACGCTCGGCGCGCAGCCCGGCTCGATCATGAAGATCTTCGTCGTGCAGGGCGTGACGATCGGCTTCATCGGCACGGCGACGGGCGTCGCGCTCGGCTGCCTGATCGCGTGGAGCATTCCGTGGCTCGTGCCGATGATCGAACATGCGTTCGGCGTGCAGTTCCTGCCGCCGTCGGTATATTTCATCAGCGAGCTGCCGTCCGAACTGGTGCCCGGCGACGTGGTCCGCATCGGCCTGATCGCGTTCGTGCTGTCGGCGCTGGCGACGCTCTATCCGAGCTGGCGCGGCGCGAAGGTCCGTCCGGCGGAGGCGCTGCGTTATGAATGATCGTCCCGTCTCCCAGGTGATGTCCGATATGTCCGGCGAAAGCGCGCCGTATCCCTACGTGCTGGAAGCGTCCGGCATCTCGAAGGCCTTCGTGCAGGGCGGCCTCAACGTTCAGGTGCTGAACAACACGCAGCTTTCGGTGCGTCGCGGTGAGAAGCTCGCGATCGTCGGCGCGTCCGGTTCGGGCAAGAGCACGCTGCTGCATGTGCTGGGCGGCCTCGACGATCCGACGGCCGGCCATGTGTCCGTGATGGGCAAGCCGTTCACGAAGCTCTCCGAGCGCGAACGCAACGACCTGCGCAATCGCGCGCTTGGTTTCGTGTATCAGTTTCACCATCTGCTGCCGGAGTTTTCGGCGCTCGATAACGTCGCGATGCCGTTGCGCATCCGCCGCATGACGACCGAGGCCGCGCGGCACGAAGCGCTTGCGGTGCTGGAGCGCGTCGGCATGGCGCATCGGGCGAAGCATCGTCCGGGCGAGCTGTCGGGCGGCGAGCGCCAGCGTGTCGCGATCGCGCGCGCGCTCGTCACTAAACCGGCGTGTGTGCTCGCCGACGAGCCCACCGGCAACCTCGACGGCGGCACCGCGGATACCGTGTTCAACCTGATGCTCGAACTGTCGCAGACAATGGAAACGAGTTTCGTGATCGTCACGCACGATCCCGATCTCGCCGCTCGCTGCGACCGGACGATGCGTCTGCGCGACGGCGTGCTGTACGAAGAGCCGTCGGTTCCTGTCTGACGCCGCGGCGCCGCGGCAATGACCGCCGGAATACTGAACCGCTGGATCACTGAGTCACCCACCGGGGCACGCGCATGTGGATCGACACGCACTGCCATCTCGACGCGTCGGAGTTCGACGCGGACCGCGACGCGGTCGCTTCGGCGGCGCGTCGGGCGGGCGTGTCGCGCATCGTGATTCCGGGCGTCGCGCGCGAGAACTTCGCAAGGGTGCGTGAGCTCGCACATCGCGTCGAAGGCGGCGCGTATGCGCTCGGCATTCATCCGCTCTTCACGCCAGGCGCGCGGGAATCCGATCTCGATGTGCTGCGGATGGAAATCGAAGCGAGTCTCGATGATCCGCTGTTCGTCGGCCTCGGTGAAATTGGTCTGGATTATTTCGTTCCGGGCCTCGACGACGAACGTCAGCAGTTCTTCTACACCGGTCAGCTGAAGCTCGCGCGTGAATTCGACCTGCCGGTGATCTGCCATGTGCGCAAATCGCAGGACCAGGTGCTGAAAGGGCTGCGACGGCATGCGGTGCATCGCGGCATCGCGCATGCGTTCAATGGCAGCTTCCAGCAGGCGCAGGCGTTCATCGATCACGGCATGCATCTCGGCTTTGGCGGCAACGTGACGTTCGAACGCGCGTTGCAGATCCGTCGGCTCGCGCAGCAGCTGCCGCTCGATGCGATCGTCGTCGAGACCGATGCGCCCGATATTTCTCCCGCCTGGCTGTACAAGGAACGCAACACGCCGGACCAGATTCCGCGCATCGGAAGAAGCCTCGCCGAGCAGCGCGGCATCAGCGAAACCGAGCTTGCACTTGGCACAACGGCTAACGCTCACGCCGCGCTGCCGCGGCTCGCGCTTTCCTCTGCATAGTTAACCCCGATGGTTCCCGCCGGGCGGATCATGCGCCCGGCGCGAGTGCGTCTGCCGCAGGCGTCCGGCGTCAGTCGGGGAGGGCGCATGCGGGCGGTGTGGTGTGGATTCGCGTTGGGCGTGGTGTGGCTGCAGCAACAGGCGGTGTTGCCTGACGGGCGCGTGTGGCTGGTGCTTCTGCTGCTGGCGGGCAGTGCGGCTACGTGTATCGCCGGCATGCGTTCGCGTGGCGGCTCGCTACGTTTTCGACCCGCGATCGTGTGGTGCGCGGTGTGGCTGCTGGCTGCGTGCGCCGGCTTCGGCTATGCGGCGTGGCGTGCCGAGATGCGGCTCGCCCGCGCGCTTCCCGTCGAATGGGAAGGCCGCAATATCGTCGTGCAGGGCTACATCAAGGGACTGCCCGTCGCGGATGCGCATGGCGCACGCTTTCTCCTTGCCGTCGAATCGAACGACGCGAATATCGCGCACTTCCCACGCACGATAGAACTGTCATGGATCGCGGAAGGCACGCCATCGCCCGCGCTTGAAGCAGGTGCGCGCTGGCGGCTGACGGTGCGTCTGAAGCGCGTGCACGGCAATGCGAACTTCGGCGTTCGGGATGCCGAAGCATCGCGGCTCGCGCGTGACATTCGCGCGACGGGATATGTCACCGCACCAACGACCGCGGGGCGACTGGCCGGTTCGGCCGGCGGCGCGGGCGTGGCGATCGACCGCTGGCGCGCCGCGGTGCGCGCGCGAATCGACGCGGCGCTGGCGGACGCGCCGCATCGCGGCATCGTTATCGCGCTCGCGATCGGCGCGCAGGACGCCGTCACCGCCGCCGACTGGCTTCTGATGCGCAACACCGGCACGAGCCACCTGGTGGCGATATCGGGACTGCATAGCGGCTTCGTCGCGGGGCTGGCGGCATGGTTCGCCGGCGGTCTGTGGCGGCGCTCGTGCTTCGTCGGACGCGACTGGCCGTTGTGGATACCGGCGCAGAAAATCTCGCTTGCCGCGGGCGCGCTGTTCGCGGCGTGTCACGCGGCGCTGGCGGGATTCAACGTGCCGGCGCAGCGGGCGCTGTGGATGCTGGCCGTGGTTGCGCTGGCCACGATCAGCGGGCGCAGCCTCGCGCCTTCGCTCGTGCTGGCCTGGGCGCTCGGGCTCGTGCTGCTGCTCGATCCGTGGGCGGTCGTGTCCGCCGGCTTCTGGCTCTCGTTCTGCGCGGTCGCGGCAATCCTGTTCGCGATGTCCGGAAGGTTGCGCATGCACGACCACGAACGGCGCGATCCCGAACCGGATGCGACGCGCCTCGCGCGGGTTTGTAACGCCTGTCTGCGACGGTTGTCGAGTGTCAAGGAGCGGCTTGTCAGCAGCGCTCACGTGCAGTTCGCGGTCACGATCGCGCTCGCGCCGCTCACGGTTTACTGGTTTGCGCAGATTCCGCTCGTCGGGCCACTCGCCAATGCGTTTGCCATTCCATGGGTCAGCGTGCTCGTGACGCCGGCCGTGCTCGCGGGCGTCGCGTTGCCTGGACCGCTCGATGCGTGGGCGTTTCGCGGCGCGCATGCGTTGCTCGATGTGCTCGTCGGCGGAATGCAGACGATGGCCGGTTTTCCCTGGGCGCTGCTGCGGCTTCCGCAGCCGGGTGCGTGGCCGCTGGCCGCGGCGGCGGTCGGCGTCGCATGGTGTCTCGCGCCGCGCGGCTGGCCGTTACGGTGGGCCGCGCCGTTGACGTGGCTTCCGTTGCTGTTGCCGCCGCCATCGGGGCCTCCGTCCGGCGCGTTCCGGCTCACCGCGCTCGATATCGGGCAGGGTTCGTCGATCCTGATCGAAACCGCGCATCACACGTTGCTCTTCGACGCCGGGCCCGGGCCGGAGTCGACGCATGCGGGCGAGCGGGTGGTCGTGCCGTATCTGTACGCGAACGGCGTACACGCGCTCGATACGCTGATGATCAGTCACGCGGATTCGGACCACTCGGGCGGGGCGCCAGCGGTGCTGGCAGGCATCGAGGTGCGCCAGCTGCTAGCCGCGCTGGCACCGTCCAGTCCGTTGTGGACGGCGGCTCGCGAGGTCCGCGCCGACGTCGTGCCCTGCGCGGCGGGCCAGCACTGGCGCTGGGATGGCGTCGACTTCGCCGTCCTCTGGCCGGATGCGGGGCCGTTGCAGGGCAAGCCGAACGCGCATTGCTGCGTGCTGCGCGTGCGCGCGGCGGGCGCTGGCGCCGATGTCGACAGCGCCGGTTTCGAGGAGCGGGCGCGTGAGCCGCATCCGTCGTTCACCGCGTTGCTGGCTGCCGATATCGAGGCGCCCGTCGAGCGCGTCCTGCTTCAACGCGATCCCGAAGCGCTGCGCGCCGACGTGCTGGTCGTGCCGCATCATGGCAGCAAGACGTCGTCGACCGAGCCGTTCCTCGACTCTGTCGATCCGCTTGTCGCGGTATTTCAGGTAGGCTATCGCAACCGTTTTCACCACCCGCATCCGGGCGTCTTTTCGCGGTATCTGGCGCGCCACATCGAACTGACCCGCAGCGATACCGATGGCGCGGCGCGCATCGAAACGTCCGGGTCGGCGTTGTCGCTCGAACGGTATCGCGACACGCACCGGCGCTACTGGATGGATCGATGACCGGCGGCTCTTTCCCGGAACGCTGAAAACGCGCTATACGGGCAGCACAATCAACATGGGCAGCGACGGCGGCAAACCGCCGCGCTTCCCGGCAAAAGCAAAAACAGGAGATGACGCCGCTTGAAAGACATCATCCACTTCTCGCACGCAAACGGGTTTCCCGCATCGACGTATCGCACGATCTTCGCCGAACTCGCGGACGACTACGAACTGCGCTTTATCGAGCGCATCGGCCACGACGCGCGCTTTCCGGTGACGCGGGACTGGCCGCATCTCGTCGAGGAACTGCTCGCCGACATCGGCCGGCGCTATGAGCGGCCGGTGTGGCTCGTCGGCCATTCGCTCGGCGGCTATCTGTCGATGATGGCCGCGCTGAAAAAGCCGCAATGGGTGAAAGGCGTCGTGATGCTCGATTCGCCGGTGATCGCGGGGTGGCGCAGCAGCATGCTGCGCGTGTCGCAA
>CALFSF010000151.1 GCA_937917025.1 uncultured Paraburkholderia sp. | reverse complement strand
GGCGAGATGGCGCAGAATGCCGCCGTCACCTCGAACTTCATCGTTTCGGTGGCCGACAGCGCCAGCGAAATCGAGGGGGTCACCAAGGAAGCCGAAAGCCACGGCGACAACGTCGCCAGGGCCGGACAGATCGTGGCCGGGCTGGTCGAAAAGCTGAAAAGCCGCTGCGCCATCCTGCTGCGGCGAACCGATGCCGACAAGGCGCGCAAGCAGGAGCGCGCGCCCTGCAATATCGCCGTCACCATCGACACGCGGCCGCCGGTCAAGGCCTCGATCTACGAACTGTCACGGACGTCCATGCTGATCGCCGAGGGCGATGCCGCGAAACTTCCCGTCGGCCAGACGCTCACCGCCGACATCGCCGGGATCGGCGCCTGCCGGGTTCGCGTCACCGAGCATACCGAACTCGGCGCCGAGACCGAATTCGTCGGCCTCGACGCTGAAACGCTCGACAAAATCGAGGACAAGCTGTTCGCCCTGCACGACGAGAACGCCGAAGGCGTCGCGCGCGCCATGGAAGCCGGCGTGACCATCAACAAGATCTTCGCCGACGCGGTGTCGCAGGGCCGCATCAGCGTCGACGATCTGTTCGACACCGATTACCGGCAGATCGAGGCGTCCGATCCGCCGCAGTTCACGTCGAAGTTCACCCACTGGGTCGAGCGCGACCTCACCGACATCCAGGAAGCGGTGCTGGCGATGGACCCGCGCCTGAAATTCTGCGCGGTGGTCGATCGCAACGGCTATCTCGCCATGAACAACAAGTATTGCTCGCTGCCGCAGCGCAAGGGCGATCCGAAGTGGAACGTCACCAACGCCCGTAACCGCCGCTTTTTCAACGACGCCGCGGGCCTTGCCGCCGCGCGCAACACCCGCACCTATTTTGTGCAGAGCTATCCGCGCGACATGGGCAACGGCGTGCGCATCCGGATGCGCGAGATCGACGTGCCGATCCGCGTCAACGGCAGGCACTGGGGCAATTTTAGAACGGCGTATACGCTGTAGGGATCGCCAGCGTTTCGTCGTCCCTGCGAACGCAGGGACCCATAACCCCTGACATTAACAATTGAAGCACAGCAGGCGAGTACAGCGCGACGGAAGCTGCACCTCCGCCGCGACGAAACGGCGTATGGGTCCCCGCGTTCGCGGGGACGACGTAGATCACAGCAGCGCTGCAGCTAAATCACCGTCACGCCGCCGCAGGATAGGTCAGAACGCCGTCGGCAGCGGCCCTTGCACCATCGGTCATCCGCGCGGGCTCGATGCGGCCATCGCCCATGATGTGGAAGACCTTCTCGCCGGCAGCGATCAGATAATCGCTGATGATGCGCCGATGGCATCGCCACCACACGGCTTCCGCGCACATCATCGCAGACGGCGTGCGACGGCCGAGTTCGCGCAATCGGTCGAGGCCCGCACGAAACTCCGCGCTCATGGCGTAATCAGCGTAGTTGTGGAAGCTCCGGTTCTGCCAGAAGGCGTTGACGGTCTCCGGCGTGTCGCGCTTGTGTCCGCGCAAGCCGCCGAGCGCCGCGATGTGCTCATAACCGATCTGAAATTCCGCGAGCGTGCCGGGTAGTTCGTCGCGATTGTATTGCGGGTTGGTGCGCGAGCGCGGCACGGTGCGCACGTCGATCACCAGCCGCACGCCGGCCCCTTTCAGCAAATCGACAAACTCCGCGATTGTTCGCGTCGAATGGCCGATCGTGAAAAAGGCGTGCGCCATCGCTCACGTCCAGAACGACGGCACCGCCTGCTCAAGCCGTCCGCCGATCCGCACCGGCCCGATCTTCACAGCCAACCCCGTCGCATCATCAGTCTCGACCGCGACGCCGCTCAGCGTGGCGACGCCGTTGGCCGGCTCGAACCGGCCGCTGGGGATGCCCGTGGTGAAGCGGCGCAGCGGCTCTTCCTTCTGCATCCCGATCACGGAATCATAATCGCCGGTCATGCCGGCATCGCTCATATAGGCGGTACCGCCCGGCAGGATCTGATGATCCGCCGTCGGCACATGCGTATGCGTGCCGACCACGAGGCTGACGCGGCCGTCACAGAAGAATCCCATGCCCTGCTTCTCGCTTGTGGCCTCGCCGTGGAAATCCAGAATGATCGCGTCCGCCGCTTCGCGCAGCGGACAGGCATCCAGTTCGCGGCCGATCGCACTGAAGGGATCGTTCAGCGGCTCCATGAAAATGCGCCCCATGGCATTGATGACCAGCGCGCGGCGCCCGTTCTTGGTGTCGATCAGCGCGGCACCGCGGCCCGGCGTGTGACGCGGGAAATTCAGCGGGCGGATCAGGCGCGGCGCGCGCTCGATGAAGACCAGCGCCTCTTTCTGATTCCAGGCGTGGTTGCCGAGCGTCACCGCGTCGGCACCGGCGTCGAGGAATTCCTGGTAGATCGCCTCGGTGATGCCGAAACCGCCGGCCGAATTCTCGCCGTTGATGATGACGAGATCGAGTTTCCAGTCCTTGACCAGCGACGGCAGGTGATCGGTGATCGCGGTGCGGCCGGATTTGCCGACGACATCGCCGATGAAAAGAATTCGCAAGGGTTTAGCTCCGGAAGTCGAATATATCCGTCTCGGTTGCGCGCGGTGTATCGACCTCGGCCTCTACCTCAACGTCAAGGCCGATTGCACCAGCGGGGGGTCCCCGCTGG
>CALFSF010000150.1 GCA_937917025.1 uncultured Paraburkholderia sp. | reverse complement strand
GTCGAGAAACCACTGACGTACCGGATTGCCTTCCGGGATCGCGCCCCCGGGCACGACCAGACGCTGTGTATCGCGTGTTGACGCTGTGGTGTATCGCTCGATGGAGATTGAGCCCGGCAGGGCAACGGCGGTGAAGCCATCAGTGTCCCGTGTTGCAGGTAGCGTCGCGAGCACGAGCTGCGGACGGCCGCCGTCCATCCGGACCATCATTGCCGGCGAGCATGCATGCTGGCGCAGCACCCAGAAACCCGAAGCATCGACGTCGAGGATACCCGGTGCGACCGACGTTGTGCCGTCGAAGTAGTGCTGGATATTCCGATCAGGTAGCAGGTCGAGTGCACCGAATTCGCGCAGCGTCATCAGCGCGGCGCTGCTGAGTGTCAGCTCGGCGGCCCGCTCGAGCGGGCCTGCCGCGAACTGCTCAACGACAAGCGCGAGGTCGTGCCGGCTGATACCCATGCCGCCCATCTGTTCCGGGAGGATCATGGTCGCGAGATCCAGCGTCGCGGCGAGCCGGACCGTTTCGCTCCACTGGGCAGAATCTGGCTCACCGCCCAGCAGTGGCTCGAGGCGCTCACGCGCAAACTGTCCTGCGGCCGCAACCAGACCCTCCTGCTCGTCGTTGAGTGCCCAGGATCCCGGTGCGAGGTCCGCGACGACGGATTCACGGAATGGCATGACGTTCCTCCGGATGGTGTGGTCTCACACGAGCATTTCCGCGGGTTCGGGGTGGCTGAGGAAATGCACCGGACTCGCCGAACGGCCATAGGCACCCGACTGCTTCACCACCACGAAATCCCCGACGTGCGCTTCGGGCAGTTCAACGTCGTCCGCGAGACGGTCGAGCGGCGTGCAGAGGCACCCGACCACGTGACACCGCTCGCGTGGCTCGCCGTCGGGGCGGTTGCCGATCACGACCGGAAAGTTGCGGCGCAGGACCTGGCCGAAGTTGCCGGAAGCCGCCAGGTGGTGGTGCAGTCCGCCGTCCGTGATGACGAATGTCCTGCCGCGCGACACTTTCCGGTCGATGACACGGCACACGTAGATACCGGCTTCGCCCACGAGGTAACGCCCGAGCTCCAGAATCGGCGTCGTTCCGGGCAGACGTTCGCAAAGCGGTGATAGCCAGTCGTGCATTGCTTCGCAGACTGCCTTTACATCGAGCGGTGTTTCGCCCGGAAAATAGGGGATGCCAAAGCCGCCGCCGAGATTCACGAACCGCAACGGTTGCGGCAGAGCGCTGGCGAGGCGCAGGATGAGATCCGCACTCTGGCGCTGGGCCTCGATGATGGTTGCGGCATGCAGGCACTGCGAGCCCCAGAAGACGTGGAAGCCGGCGAGTGCGACTTCCCGTGTTTCGAGCTCGCACAGCAATGCCGGCACCTGGTCGACATCGACGCCGAACGGTGCCGCATCGCCACCCATGCGCATGCCGCTGTGTCCGACCTGAAAACCTGGATTGACGCGGATCGCCACGCTGGGCTGCACGCCGAGTTCCCAGCCAAGCGCGGTGACAAGCCTCAACTGGGTTTCCGACTCGACGTGAACGTTGACACCGCTGGCAACCGCCCGGCGCAGGTCGTCATAAGACTTGCCTGGCCCGGCAAAGCCGATTGCGGCTGGAGCCGTGCCGGCATCGAGCGCCAGCGCCATCTCCTGCGCGGAGGCAACATCGAACCCGTCGACCCGTTGGGCCAGGTAATGGATCAAGGCGGGCATCGGATTCGCCTTGATCGAGTAGTGTAGCTGCATGACGGACGGCAGCAGGCTGCGCAGTTCCTGCACACGGGCGTCGATCGCTGAACGGTCGTACGCGAAGAAGGGCGTACGACCCGCGCGGTCGGCCAGCTGGCGAACGTCGGTGCTGCCGAACTGCAGCCCGGGCGGCCGCCTGATGAAGGTGAGGCTCATGATGGTTTCTCCCCAGGATCGCGCGCGAGCGACGCGAGCCCGGACGACGCAACGCCGGATGATGCAATCCCGATACGCAGCGCTGTCCGGTCGAATTTTCCATTGGGATTGCGAGGAATGTATGGATAACTAATGATATGTCGAGGAACCATGTAACGTGGCAGGCGCTGCGTGCACCAGTTACCTAGCGCTTCGACGTCTGAATCACCGGTCAGGACGACGAGTAACACTACGGCTTCGCCAAGCGCGTCATCCGGGATACCCACCGCGACGGCTTCCACGACAAGTCCACTTGCGTGGACCGTTTCCTCGATCTCCTCCGGACTGATCCGGTAGCCGGAACTCTTGATCTGGGCGTCGTTGCGGGCGATGAAATAGAGAAAGCCTTCGGCGTCGCACCGCACGAGGTCCCCGGACCACACCGCCATATCACGCGGCGCGCCGCCCGGCTTTGCTTCAGGCGAAGGGCGGTAGCGTTGCGCGGTACGTGCAGCGTCGTTCCAGTAGCCCAGCGTGACGCATGCGCCGACATGTACCAGCTCACCGGCTTCATCTGGAGCGCACGGCGTACCGTCCTCATGGACCACGAGGATCCGCGCATTGGGCACGGCCTTGCCGATCGAGTCGGGACGACGGTCAACCTCGGCAGGGTCGAGGAACGTGGAGCGGAATGCCTCCGTCAGCCCGTACATCAGAAACGGCGTGGCCCGCGGAAACAGCGCGCGCAGTTTCTGCAGGACAGGCAGCGGAAGGCGACCTCCGGTGTTCGAGAAGTAGCGCAGATTGTTGCGTGCCCCGTCTGGCCAGCTTGCACCGGTGAGCTGCATCCACAATGGCGGCACACCGGTGATCGCAGTGATGTGTTCGCGCTCGCACGCGAGGACAGCATCGTGTGCCGTGAGGTAGTTCAGCAGCACTGCTGTCGCGCCTGCCGACCAGGTCGAGGTCAGCTGGCTGAGGCCCGCATCGAAGCTTAGAGGCAGGACGGCAAGAATGCGGTCCGACGGATCGTGCCGCAGGTACTCAGCGACGCTCCAGGCGCCTTCGAGCAGGTTCCGGTGGCTGAGCATCACCCCCTTGGGCAATCCCGTCGAGCCGGATGTATAGAGAAGGGCTGCGAGGTCGGTGTCGATACAGGTTGCAGCCGAGGGCGGCACCGGTGCGTCGTTGGGGCTGGAGATGGAGTCTGGCCAGCGGTGTACCCTGACCCCGCTCGCCTGATCAGAAGGAGCCAGGTCTGGTTCGTCCACGACGATGACATCGGACACCGGCGCAACGCCCGTAGCGGCCAGAGCGCGGGCGCGCAGTGCGGTGGTGACGAGGCACCGGGCGCCGCTGTCCTGAAGTACATGGGCCACCTGGTCTGGTTTCAGGAGTGGATTCGCCGGAACGAAAACGCACCCGGCGGCACAGGCGCCGAGCATCGACACCACGGTCTCGATCCGTTTGTCGAGAAAAATGGCGACGCGCTCGCCCGGAGCCACCCCGTGGGAAGACAGGGCCTGTCCGAAAGCATGACTGCGCTGCAGTAGCTGCTGGTAGGTGAGGCGGACATCGCCGCACACGAGCGATGGCGCATCGGGTGTGCGGCGCGCAGCCGACTGGACAAGATCGAGGAGGTTTCTCATGGCCGGATAGCGATCAGGTTCGGATCAGTGGCGGATCACCATGGCGCCAAAGCAGCCGGCAAGCCCGCTGGAGAACAGCAGGGAACAGGAGTCCGGTTGCCCGCGTGGCGCGGAGTGGAAGTTGATGAACGGATCGGCACCGAACACGTGACCGATGCGGCCGAAGTTCGCTGTGTAAAGACGCTCCCGTGGCACGGACAGCATGGCCGTGAGGCGCTGCCAGCCGGGGAGGTTCACATGGTGAGGCAGAATATGGACGAGCTCATTCCCCGTGACGCCTGCCTGTCCCAGTGCCGCTCGCATCGTCGTAAATGCTGACCAGTAGTAGCGGTCATCCGGTACGGGCTGAAGGTCATCGTCGGTGCCGCGGAAGTAGCGACTGTCCGTATAAAGGTGCAGCCCCACGATGCGGTTGCGATCGACGCCGCGTTCCAGCAGGAGCGCGCATGCCCCATCGCTGTGTAGCGCGAGGTCGTCGATGGCGCGTAGATGATCGCAGCCCGAGCCCATCACATCTGCACACACGACAATCGCCCGCTGGATGGGGCGACCTGCGAGCGTGAGCACGCGCAGCACACGGATGGCGGCCATCGGCGAGACGCAGTTCTGCTGCATCACCGAGAATGCGAGTGCGCGCTCGAAGCCCATACGGGACTGGATGAACGCTGCAGTACCGGCAGGCGGCGCCATGACGCTGCTCTGGATGGTGTGCGTGTAGATCAGGGCATCGATACTTGCCGGTGTCGTGCCGGTATCTTCAAGCAGGGCGGAAACCGCTTCGCACGCGAATGTGACGGGGGAAACTGCTGCGGCGTCGTGGAACTGTTGGACACCGTTTTTCAGCAGTGCGCTCGCGCGGGCCTCGGGAAATCCGCAGCGACAGGCCCAGGTGTTCGCATCGACCGTCCGGGCCGGAAGGCTGAGTGCGATACCGGACAGCGACAGCAGGGAACGGGTTGGGGGCGCAGGCATCGCTAGCTCCCGCAGTATTGGACGATGGCGCAGGCGGCCTGCCCCTGGAGGCCGGTCGCCCACAGCAGGATGCGTTGCCCGTCCGTCGGGACAACCGACTGCAGCAAGACGTGGAGCTGCGCCAGCGCGTCTGCGGCACACAGATAGCCGATGTCGCCCGGTTCGGGGTACCACATCCGCCACACAGGAAGTCGGGCATCTGCGCTGACGTCGCATGCCAGGGTGGTATTGATGCGCGGGGGCACGACCCAGTTGATTGCCGTGGGGTTCAGGCCCGCCTGCATGCATGTTTGCCCGATGACTTCGACCAGGACCGTTTCGTCGACATACACATCGGGGGACCGGAATGGGAGGTCAGGCGTGTGGACGTTGACATTGAGCACACGCCATCCGGGTCCCGCCTGCTGCCTGACCAGCGCGGCGGCGGCACCGTCACCCAATGCGGTGAGCGTCCCGACCTGCCGGGAGAACGGCGGCAGCCAGCGTTCAGCGCCGACGATCAGTGCACTGCGCATGCGCTCGTCGCTGGCCATCATGTCGGACGCGACTTGAAGCGCAAGAAAGAAAGAGACGCCCTGAAGCTGTCCAATCGCGAACGGCACCCCTGTGGATCCGAGCTCGCTGTGCAGCCGACCCGCGCACGAGAGCGCGAGGTCGTCCTCGAAGCTTGTCGCGCAGACGATGACCTGATCCGGTGGCGGGCTCTCCTTCGCGGGGCACCGCCGGATGGCTTCTCCCGCGACCATTGATGCCATCTCCGAGAGACGGAGGTGTGGCTCGCAGGCGACGTACTCAGGCATCGCGGTACGCACCGGGCTCGATGAATGATTGACGGGGCCAGGATCCACCCCGGGGCGCCAGCGCAGCGTATCGGCATAGACTGATCGCATGACGGCTTCCCGTGCGGATAAAGGGGGTGCCGGGTGCTGCAACGCAACGTCGGCCCGCACGCGCGCCTGCGGAACATACCGGGCCGTGGCCATGATGCATGGTCGGCGGCGAACGGCATCAGTTTCGGCGGACATGGGATTCCACGAAGGCGACGAGATTGGCGAAACGCGTGAACAGATCGGCCGAGAGATCGTCCGGTGCGAGCGTGAAGCCGAAACGCTGCTCAAGCTGTAGAAGCAGGTCGGTCATGTTCATGGAGTCGACACCGACGTCGAACAGGTTCGTGTCGTCTGCGATCAGGTCCGCAGCCATGGTGCTGCCAATGGCCGACACCAGGCATGACCGGATGGTGGCTGCGATTTCCTCGCGCCGGGGGCCGTGCGTGTTATGCGTCATGAGATGTCTCCTGGCGGGAGCGGTGGGCGTCGGACGCGCGAGGGTTGGACGGCTCACGGATGTCCCACGGGCGCGACGTCGATCGCTGCGCTGCCCGCGCAATCATGAGTCGCTGCAGATCGCCGGTACCTTCCATGATGTCGAAAGCTTTGGCGTCCCGGTAAGCCTGCTCAAGTGACGGAAAGGCAGTGATGCCGTCGATACCGGCGAGGTCCATCGCAGCGCGCGTCACCCGCGCGGCCACGCGCGAGGCAAACGCCTTGGTCATGGATGAATCCATTGACGTTGCAACGCCGCGATCTGCTTTCCAGGCCGTGCAGTGGCAGAGTAGCCATGCGGCCGCAATCTGGCGGTCGATGTCGCGCAGGGACGCTTCCACGCTCGCCACGCTGCGGTGCCTGTCCGCGGGCGTGCCGCCCGCATCGAGCCAGGCCGCAAGGTCCGCGCGCACCCGCCGGCAGGTGCCGACCATGACGGCGGAAAGCAGTGGCCTGAAATAGTCCCAGGACCGCTGCGCACCCGAGAAAGCGTCATCAAGTGGCTTCTCGTCGCCGCGGGCAAGCAGCGCATCGTCGGTGACCTCGCAGTCGGCGTAGGACAGCACGGCAAGCTGGGTCGCGCGCAGGCCTGCCATCCATTCGATGCGCGACACCGTGAATCCTGGTGTATTGCGATCCACCAGGAATGCGCGGACACCGTAGCGACCCATCTGCCGGTTGACCGTTGCGAACGTGATCACGCAGTCGGCGCGTGCGCCGTTCGTGATAAAGCACTTTGTGCCGTTCAGGACCCAGCCGCGACCCGTCTTTCGTGCACTGGTGCGCATGGCAGTCGCGTCTGAACCGAAGTCAGGCTCGGTGATGGCGAAGGCGCCCCAGCGCGGTGTTCCCGACTGGAACCGCTGGAAGAACCGGGCCTGCTGCTGCGTCGAGGCGAGCGCAACGACAGGCGGCATGGCGAGCCCCGGGCCGGGCAATGCCAGCGCGAGGCTTGCGTCGGCTTCCCCGAGGCAGGCCATCAACGTTGCCTGTGCCACGAGGCATTCCAGAGCCGGGCAGCCACCGTACCGGGTAGGCACGAGGTTCATGTTCAGAGCGCTTACGTCATCCGCATGCCAGGGAGGACTGACGATCTCTCCGGTTGCGTCCGATTCGGTACTGACGGCGCGCATACGCCTCGCAAGCAGATCGAGATCGAGCCCGCGATCGGCGAGCGCTGTAGCGATGTAATCGATCGTGTGAGCCTGCTGCGACGTCTGGTCATGTCGCGTCATGACGCCTTCTCCCTGGTGGGCGAATCTGCGCCCAGGACCGATATTCGCGCGAACCCACGGATGAGGTTTGCGTTTCGTATGGCAATGAGCGTAGGTATGAGGGCGGGGGATGTCACCTCCGAACATTAGGAGGGTGTTGTATCGGAGGCGTTCGTGGGGACGTTGGGGCGATCACGCGGCAGCGGATGACCGATAATGACGTTCAGACCAAACGATGATGGCCAACTACGGGTGTGACGTATGGCAGTGCGAAAACAGACGACAGAGAAAAAACCGTTGCTGAAGCGGGACAAGCGAGGGCCCCGCACGACCAAGCGAGGGGACCA
>CALFSF010000149.1 GCA_937917025.1 uncultured Paraburkholderia sp. | reverse complement strand
GAGTCCGCGGGTAAGGCCCTCGATACCAGCCTTCGCACTCATGTAGATGGCGAGGTTCGGCAACGCCAGATGCCACGACACCGAGCCAAGATTCAGGATCGTGCCGCGTTCGAGCTTGCGCATGCCGGCCGCCACGGCCTGCGCGCAAAAGAACTGATGCTTCAGGTTCACGGCGATGCACTCGTCCCAGTAGGTCGACGTGACGGCGCCCAGTTCGTGCCGGTCGTCATTGCCCGCGTTGTTGACGAGAACCTCGATCGGCCCGGCGATATCGGCGATCCCGGCGAACGTGCTCTGAATCGCCTCGACACTGCGCAGGTCGCATCGGCGGAACACGGGCGGATGAACGGCGTCGCGCAGTGATTCCTGCAACGCAAGCGAATCGTTTTCCGCCACGTCGAGGAAAAAAACCCGCGCACCCTGCCGTGCGAATGCCCCGGTCATCGCAGCGCCAATGCCGCTGCCACCACCGGTGATAACCACTGTTTTGCCTGAAAGGCTGGGATAGATTGCGTACGACATCGGATATTCCATTCGTTACGGGTATGACGACAAACTCATGGCGCCCAGCCGCCGCCGGCTGGCGCGCCCCACCCTGCCGGTTACCGCAGTACGTCGACCTCGCTCACCATACGCCAGTCGCGTTCAAGTGTTCTCGCCGCGTTACCGGTGACAGTCACCACGTCGCTCAGATGAAGGTCGCGGCTCGAGCTTCCGACCATCAGGTCGAAGTCGCCTGGCTCGACGATACGCTCGCCTCGTCCATCGGTGAAATTGAGCATGTCCACGGGCAGCTTCACGCGAACGCGTGCAGAGGCGCCCGCCGCTAGCGGCACGCGGGCAAAAGCCTTCAATTCGCGTACCGGTCGCGCCGACGATGCCAGCCGGTCCCGCACGTAGATCTGCACGATCTCGCTGCCTTCGCGCGAGCCGACGTTCTCGACCACGAAACTGAGTTCGATCGTTCCGTCGGCAATCGGAACTTCGCGTCGCGCCACAGCGAGACTGCCGTAACGGAACTGCGTATAGCTGAGCCCAAATCCAAACGGGTAGCGGCAACCGAAGTGATAAGCGACCGGCGTACCCGCGCTCTTCAACCGGTGATTGTAGGTATAGGGTACTGCTCCGGCGCTTTTCGGCACCGACAACGGCAGGCGGCCGGTGAAGTTCGCGCGGCCCGCCAGCAGATCGGTGAGCGCTTCCGCGCCCCGCTCGCCCGGTGCGAAAGCCATGATCTGCGCCGCGATCCGGTCCTCCAGGCCACCCAGGTTATACGGGCGTCCGCCCGTCATCACGACGACCGTCGGCGTACCGCTGTCGACCACCGCTGCCAGCAACGCCTGCTGCACGCCAGGCAGGTCCAGGCTGTCCGTGTCGGATCCTTCACCTACCGTGCCGGACTGGAACAGCCCCGACAGATCGCCGACGAAGACGATCGCGACACCTGCCTGCCGTGCGGCGTCGACCGCTGCTGCGATGCCGCCGGTGTCGCGGCTGATCAGCGCGTCGCGGTTGGCGTCCGCCGTGATATCCAGCGACACGTCGCCGGGGAACACCGGCGCGCCGGCGCGGCGCTCCGCGATGATGTCGCAGCCACGCGCATGGATCACGCGTCGATCGCCAAGTAGTGCGCGCAGCGCCTGCAGCGGCGTACCGATCGACGCGACCGACTGCTCGCCGGCGTTGATCAGATGCACCGGGAAACTGTAGCCGGCCAGCAACGCCAGCGGATCGTCGGCAGTTGGCCCGATTACCGCGACCTTCGCCGTCGCCTCGACATCCAGCGGCAACACGTCGCCTTCATTGCGCAGGAGCACGGCCGATTCAAGCGCCACCTGATACGCGACGTCGCTCGCCGATTCGCTTTTCACATCCACTCGCTCCGGATCCGCATACGGATTTTCGAACAGGCCGAGACGGAACTTCGTGCGCAGCACGCGCGATACGGCGGCGTCGATCGTTTCTTCGCTGATCTCACCGCGCGCCAGCGCTTCTTTCAGATGCAGCGCGCACTCGTGTCCGGGCAACTCGACGTCGAGTCCGGCATTGAACGCGAGCGCCGCGGCAGCCGCGCTGTCGCGCGCGACCGCATGGTGACCGTGCAGCAGGTCGACGCCAGCGTAGTCGGCGACAACCAGTCCGTCGAAACCCCACTTCTCGCGCAACGTCTGCTGAAGCAACGTACGGTCCGCATGACAGGGCACGCCGTCAATGTCGTGATAGGCAGGCATGACGGAGCCGGCATTCGCCAGCTTGACCGCCATCTCGAACGGCAGCATGAAAACGTCGTTGAGCTCGCGCGGGCCGACATGCACGGGCGCGTGATTGCGGCCGCCTTCGCTCGCCGAATGCCCGACGAAATGCTTGAGGGTCGCGAGCAGGTCGCGGCGTTCCCCCTGCAATCCCTTGACGTAGTGACAGGCGAGCACGCCGACCAGATAGGGGTCTTCGCCGAGTGTTTCCTCGGTGCGGCCCCAGCGCGGATCGCGCGATACGTCCAGCACCGGCGCGAGCCCCTGATGACAACCGATCGAACGCGCCTGCTCGCCGATGATCTGCCCCACGCGTTCGACGAGAGCCGGGTTCCACGTCGCCGCATAATTCAGCGGCGACGGAAACAGCGTGGCGTCCTTGATCATCAGGCCGACCAGGCATTCTTCGTGGGACATCACGGGAATACCGAGGCGCGTCTCCTCCACCATCTGCCGCTGCAACGCGTTGAGCGCGCGCACGCCTTCCTTCGGGTCGACCGTGTGCGTGCCGAGCGGGCGCGTGATCTGACCCAGCCCGTGTTGAAGGATCGTTTCCACCATGATGCCGGCATCGCCATGCGCAAAATCCACGGTACGCGCTTCGTGATTGCCATCGGACGACAGCTTCAGCCACGCGGCGTGCAACTGGGCAATTTTTTCGTCCACTGTCATGCGCGCCAGCAAATCGGCAACGCGCGCTTCGACCGCCGCGGTGGGATCGCGGTAGAGCGGAACTTCACCTTGGCGAAGCAACATCTCGAACTCCTTTAAATGACCCGTCTGTAAGAT
>CALFSF010000148.1 GCA_937917025.1 uncultured Paraburkholderia sp. | reverse complement strand
CCTGTCGTTCGGCCGGTCAGGCGCGTCGACGCACTCACGAACAAAGCAAGGAATTCGCATGAAGATCGCAGTGTTGCCGGGCGACGGCATCGGCCCGGAAATCGTCAAGGAAGCCGTCAAGGTGCTGAACGCACTTGGCGAAAAGTTCGAACTCGAAGAAGCGCCGGTAGGCGGCGCGGGTTACGAGGCGCAGGGTCATCCGCTGCCGGAATCGACGCTCGCGCTCGCGAAGGCCGCTGACGCGATCCTGTTTGGTGCCGTCGGCGACTGGAAGTACGACTCGCTCGAACGCGCGCTGCGCCCGGAGCAGGCCATTCTGGGCCTGCGCAAGCATCTTCAGCTGTTCGCGAACTTCCGTCCGGCGATCTGCTATCCGCAACTGACCGGCGCATCTTCACTGAAGGAAGAAATCGTTTCGGGCCTCGACATCCTGATCGTGCGCGAACGAAACGGCGACATCTACTTCGGCTCGCCGCGCGGCGTGCGTGCGGCGCCGGATGGCCCGTTCGCCGGCACGAAGGAAGGCTTCGACACGATGCGTTATTCGGAACCGGAAGTGCGCCGCATCGCGCACGTCGCGTTCCAGGCCGCGCAAAAGCGCGGCAGGAAGCTGACCTCGGTGGAT
This sequence comes from uncultured Paraburkholderia sp., assembly GCA_937917025.1. Classification (GTDB taxonomy): domain Bacteria; phylum Pseudomonadota; class Gammaproteobacteria; order Burkholderiales; family Burkholderiaceae; genus Paraburkholderia. The sequence goes on along the minus strand of CALFSF010000148.1, from coordinate 3,164 downwards.
AAAGCCAACGTGCTCGAAACCTCGCAGTTCTGGAAGGACGTGATGATCGACGTGTCGAAGGAATACACGGACGTCGAGCTGTCGCACATGTACGTCGACAACGCCGCGATGCAGCTCGTGAAGGCGCCGAAGTCGTTCGACGTGATCGTCACCGGCAACATGTTCGGCGACATCCTTTCCGACGAAGCGGCCATGCTGACGGGTTCGATCGGCATGCTGCCTTCGGCGTCGCTCGATAAAAACAACAAGGGTCTGTACGAGCCGTCGCACGGCTCGGCGCCGGATATCGCGGGCAAGGGCGTGGCGAATCCGCTCGCGACGATCCTCTCGGCCGCGATGATGCTGCGTTATTCGCTGAACAGGGTGGAACAGGCGGACCGCATCGAAAGCGCGGTGAAGAAAGTGCTGGAGCAGGGTTATCGCACCGGCGACATTCTCACGCCGGGTTGCACGCAGGTCGGCACGGCGGCGATGGGCGATGCGGTGCTGGCCGCGCTGTAAGCGGCACGGGCAGCGTGGCATCGCGTAGTACCGCGCAGTAAAACGGCTAATGGGCGCAAAACCGGCCCGTTAGCCCGTCAAAAAGGCAGGAATTGCGGCCATACGGCCGCCAGATTGCGATTTTCGTGTATATTCATGTGATGGCGAAGTTTCCTCAAATCTCCTCGATTGCAAACCTCCACGGCAAAACGGCCCGTGCGGTTGAGTTCGCCATTACCATCGAATCGCTCATTAAAACGATTACCCCGAAAACGATCACGAAGCGCTGATCGCCTGTTGTGCCCGCCCGTCTTCCCCGCGCGGTCACTGCGGGCAAAGTTGCGGGGAAGCCTCCACTCGAAGGGTATGAAGTCATGAACGTAGGTCTCGTAGGTTGGCGCGGTATGGTCGGCAGCGTCCTGATGCAGCGCATGCAGCAGGAAGGCGATTTCGATCTCATCGAACCGGTGTTTTTCAGCACCAGCAATGCGGGCGGCAACGCGCCGTCGTTCGCCAGAAACGAGACGAAGCTCAAAGACGCGTCGAGCATCGACGACCTGAAGAAGTGCGACGCCATCATCTCCTGCCAGGGCGGCGACTACACGAACGACGTGTTCCCGAAGCTGCGCGCGGCGGGCTGGAACGGCTACTGGATCGACGCGGCTTCGTCGCTGCGCATGAAGGATGACGCGGTCATCGTTCTCGATCCGGTCAACCTCGACGTGATCAAGAACGCGCTGGTGAAGGGCCAGAAGAACTTCATCGGCGGCAACTGCACGGTCAGCCTGATGCTGATGGCGCTCGGCGGTCTGTTCCGCGAAAACCTCATCGACTGGATGACGGCCATGACGTATCAGGCCGCATCGGGCGCGGGCGCGCAGAACATGCGCGAACTGCTGCAACAGATGGGCACGCTGTACGGCGCGGCGAAGGAAGACCTCGCGGACCCGTCGTCGGCGATTCTCGACATCGACCGCCGCGTGCTGGAAGCAATGAACAGCGAGCGCATGCCGACCAGCCAGTTCGGCGTGCCGCTCGCCGGTTCGCTGATTCCGTGGATCGACAAGGATCTCGGCAACGGCATGTCGAAGGAAGAGTGGAAGGGCGGCGCGGAAACCAACAAGATTCTGGGCAAGCCGGCCATGGGCGAAGCCGGCTCGATTCCGGTCGACGGCCTGTGCGTGCGCATCGGCGCCATGCGCTGCCACTCGCAGGCGCTGACGATCAAGCTGAAGAAAGACGTTCCGCTCGACGAAGTGAACAGCATCCTCGCGTCGGGCAACGACTGGGTCAAGGTGGTGCCGAACGAGCGCGAGGCGTCGATGCGCGATCTGTCGCCGGCCGTGGTGACGGGCACGCTGACGGTGCCGGTCGGCCGTCTGCGCAAGCTCGCGATGGGTGGCGAATATCTGTCGGCGTTCACGGTCGGCGACCAGTTGCTGTGGGGCGCGGCGGAACCGCTGCGTCGGATGCTTCGCATTCTGCTCGACAAGTAAAGTAAACTACGCGATCACGACGCGTAGACATTCAGAAAGCGTCGCGCTTGCGCGGCGCTTTTTTCATTGTGTGCTCCAGATTCCTGTCACCATCCAACCCTGAACATGGCGAGCGCGATGCCGCGCCAGAGCTCCCGATGATCGTTCGATTTCATGTCCTTCCCGCTGCTGTGGTTTCCCGTTCTCGCACGGGCCGTCTGGCGGCCGCCGTTGCTTTCGCATTTGCCCTGAGTGGAACCGGCGCGGGCATCGCGCACGCGGCGACCACCGGCACGGCGGCCAGTGCCCCGGCCGTCGTCGAATCGGATGCGCAGTACACGGTGCGTCCGGGACAGTCGCTCAACGACGTCGCGATCGCGCTGACGCAGTCGCACGATCGCGCGACGCTCGCGCGGGCGTCGAAGGCGATCTTCGACGCCAATCCGAATGCGTTCATGGGACACGATCCGAGCCGTATGCGGCTGGGCGCGGTGCTGAACGTGTCGTCGCTGGATTCGCTGGGCATGGCCGCCAGCGCGCCGGTGGCGGGCTCGGCGGCGGCTGCCGCTTCGGGCGCGGCGTCTGCCGCTGCGACGGCGGCGTCGGCGTCGGCACCGGCGGCGCCTGCGGTTGCGGCCAGCGTGCCGGCTGCGTCGGTTACGGCGGCGAATGCCGCGGCGAGTGCGGCCCCGAATAGCGCGAGTGCGGCCGCGATGGCTTCGTCGGCGACGGCAGCGGCAGTGGCGACGTCCGGCGCTTCGCAGCCGGCGGAAGCGGCTGCACAGCCGGCGCAGACGACCGGCGGCACGCATGTATGGACCGGATCGATCCAGGCTGGCGGCGCGCCGGCTGAAGTTACGTCTGCCGCGACCGCACCGGCAGCGACGGCTGCTGTTGCGCCGCAGGCCGCATCACAGGCACGGACATCGGTATCGAGTCTTCAGCAACTGCTCGCGTTGAAGAGCCGGGTGCTGATGGAGTTGCAGAAGCACGGCATCGTGCCGGTCGGGAAGGCGCCGCAGGTGGGTAGCGCTGCGGCTGTGTCGTCGGCGTCCACGCCGCAGGCCGGCTCGGGTGTCGCGCCGGGTCGCGGCGCGACGGCCGGTTCGACTGTTGCGGTGGGCAATGTGGGCGCAGGGATGGTCGGACTGTCGCCGGGCGTGATGGCGGGAATCGCAGCGGCCGTCGCAGCGGTGATCGCGCTGATCC
>CALFSF010000147.1 GCA_937917025.1 uncultured Paraburkholderia sp. | reverse complement strand
ACCTGGTCGAGCGTCATAACACCCTCCTGGAAAATTCAGCCGGCGCGGCCGGTACGGTTCAGCCCGCCAACGCCATGCCACTGGCGAATTGCAGTTCGGCGAGACGCTTGTAGAGCCCGCCCCCCGCAACGAGTTCGGCGTGACTGCCCTCGCCCACGATGCGGCCCTGGTCCATCACCACGATGCGCTTCAGTTTCTGGATCGTCGAAAGCCGATGCGCGATGACGATCGTCGTGCGTCCCGCCATCAGATTGGCCAGTCCCTGCTGCACCAGCCGCTCGTTTTCGGAATCGAGTGCGCTCGTAGCTTCGTCCAGCAACAACAGAGGAGCGTCGCGCAGGATGGCACGCGCAATGGCAAGGCGCTGGCGCTGGCCACCGGAAAGCGTCATGCCACGCTCGCCGACGCGCGTCTGATAAAGATCGGGCAGGCGTTCGATGAATTCGCTCGCCACCGCGGCTTCCGCAGCGCGGCGCACATCCTCGTCGCTGGCATCGGGGCGGCCATAGCGGATGTTGTCAGCAATCGTGCCGGAGAAGATCACCGGGTCTTGCGCGACAAGCGCGATGTTGTGGCGAAGCGCGACAGGATCGAGATCGCCGGTATCGATGCCGTCGAACAGGATTGCGCCGTCCTGCGGCGCGAAGAAACGCAGCAAAAGCTGGAATACCGTGGATTTTCCCGCGCCGCTCGGCCCCACCAGCGCCACGGCTTCGCCCGGCTGGATATCGAGCGAGAAACCATTGAGCGCCTTGTGATCGGGCCGCGCCGGATAACGGAAGGTGACATTCTCGAACCGCACCGCGCCCCGCGCAGGCATCGCCAGCGTCTTCGGATGCGTGGGCGCTTTGACGTCGGGCTCGACCGTCAGAAGTTCGCTCAACCGTTCCGAAGCGCCTGCCGCCCGCTGCAGATCGCCGTAGGTTTCGCTCAATGCGCCGACGCCGCCCGCCACAATGCCGGCGTAGAAAATGAACTGCACGAGTTGGCCCGCCGTCATCGCATGTCCGACAACGTCCTGTGCGCCGACCCAACCCACCGCCGCGATCGCACCGAACACGGCGAAGATCACCACTGCCGTCATCGCCGCGCGGGCGCGCGTGCGCAGGATCGCGACGTCGAAAGATTGCTCGACCGCACGGCCATATTCCGCGCGCTCGATATTCTCATGCGTGAAAGCCTGCACGGTCTGCACGGCATTGATCGTTTCACTGGCATGCGCGGAGGTATCGGCGAGGCGGTCCTGGCTCTTGCGGCTTAGCGTGCGCACCCAACGGCCGAACAGGATCAAGGGGATCATCACCAGAACGACCGTGCCGGTCACCAGTCCGGTCAGCTTCAGCGATGTCACGCACATCAGGACGAGGCCGCCGACAAACATTACAAAGTTGCGCGCGGCCACCGACACGGACGATCCGACCACCGTCTGGATCAGCGTCGTGTCGGCGGTGAGGCGCGACAGCACTTCGCCGGTG
>CALFSF010000146.1 GCA_937917025.1 uncultured Paraburkholderia sp. | reverse complement strand
ATACGGCTGCTTTTTGCGCAGATCCCACTCGATGCCCGAACCGCGCAGCATCGCACCGGTCATGCCGAGTTGCAGCGCACGTTCCGGGCTCACCACGCCGATGCCGACCAGACGCTGCTTCCAGATCCGGTTGTCGGTGAGAAGCGTTTCGTACTCGTCGACGCACTTCGGAAAGCGCGTGAAGAAATCGTCGATGAAGTCGAGCAGCGAACCCTGGCGGTTCTCGTTCATCCGCGACAGCGCCTTCGCATTGCGGATCTTCGACGCCTTGTATTGCGGCATCGCGTCAGGCAGATCGCGATAGACGCCGCCCGGACGGTAGTACGCCGCGTGCATCCGGGCGCCGGACACCGCTTCGTACACGTCCATCAGGTCTTCGCGCTCGCGGAACGCGTACAGGAACACCGCCATTGCGCCGACGTCCAGTGCGTGCGCGCCGATCCACATCAGGTGGTTCAGCACGCGCGTCACTTCGTCGAACATCACGCGGATGTACTGCGCGCGGATCGGCACGTCGATGCCGAGCAGCTTTTCGATCGCCATCACATAGCCGTGCTCGTTCACCATCATCGACACGTAGTCGAGACGGTCCATGTACGGCACGGACTGGATGAAGGTCTTGGTTTCAGCGAGCTTTTCGGTTGCGCGATGCAGCAGGCCGATGTGCGGATCGGCGCGCTGGATCACTTCGCCGTCGAGTTCGAGCACGAGGCGCAGCACACCGTGCGCGGCCGGATGCTGCGGGCCGAAGTTGAGCGTGTAGTTCTTGATCTCTGCCATGGCGTTCTCTTAGTGTTTCAGACCGCCATAGCGATCCTCACGGATCACGCGCGGCGTGATTTCCCGCGGCTCGATCGTCACCGGCTGGTAGACGACGCGCTTCTCTTCCGGGTCGTAACGCATTTCGACGTAACCGGAAACCGGGAAATCCTTGCGGAACGGGTGGCCAATAAAGCCGTAGTCGGTCAGGATCCGGCGCAGGTCCGGGTGGCCTTCGAAGACGATGCCGTACAGGTCGAACGCTTCACGCTCGTACCAGTTGGCGGAATTCCAGACATCGACAACCGATGCGACGAACGGTACTTCGTCGTCCGGCGCGAACACGCGCACACGCAGACGCCAGTTGTTCGCCACCGACAGCAGATGCAGCACCGCGGCGAAGCGCGGGCCTTCGTAGGCGCCGTCGCCGTACGTCTGATAGTCGACGCCGCACAGATCCATCAACTGCTCGAAGCCGAGCGACTTGTCGTCGCGCAGGCGCGTTGCCACTTCGAGGTAATCGCTCGCCTTGACGACGATCGTCAGCTCACCGATTGCTTCGGTGACGCTCAGCAGGCGGCCGCCAAAGGCCGCCTCGAGGTTCGCTTTGAGAGTCTCGAGTTTGCTTGCCATATTGTGGGGGAAGAGGCGTTGGCCTTATTGACGGGCGATGGTATTGGTGCGGCGGATCTTCGCCTGAAGCTGGATCACGCCATACACCAGCGCTTCAGCCGTGGGCGGGCAACCCGGCACGTAGACGTCGACCGGCACGATGCGATCGCAGCCGCGCACCACCGAATACGAGTAGTGGTAATAGCCGCCGCCGTTCGCGCACGAACCCATCGAGATCACCCAGCGCGGCTCGGCCATCTGGTCGTAAACCTTGCGCAGGGCGGGCGCCATCTTGTTGCACAGCGTGCCGGCGACGATCATCACGTCCGACTGGCGCGGACTCGGACGAAACACCACACCGAAACGGTCGAGGTCATAACGGGCAGCGCCCGCATGCATCATCTCGACCGCGCAACACGCGAGACCGAACGTCATCGGCCACAGCGAGCCGGTGCGCGTCCAGTTGATCAGCTTGTCAGCCGTGGTGGTGACAAACCCTTCCTTCAAGACCCCTTCGATACTCATTTGCTTTCCACTCCAGACGGGGCGGCAAGCCGTGCCACCCACGCAAACCGGCGATTAATCTGTCATTCCCAATCGAGGCCGCCCTTCTTCCAGATATAGGCGAAGCCAAGCAGGAATTCGAGCAGGAAAATCATCATCGCCATGAAGCCGGGCCAGCCGATATCGCGCAGGGCAACACCCCACGGAAACAGGAACGCGGTCTCAAGGTCGAAAATAATGAAGAGAATGGCAACCAGGTAGTAGCGCACGTCGAACTTCATGCGCGCATCTTCGAACGCCTCGAAGCCGCACTCGTACGGCGCGTTCTTCTCGGTGTCGGGCCGGTTGGGGCCGAGGATCTTGCCGATACTGACCAGTGCTACGCCTAAACCGGTTCCAACAATAAGGAACAACAGGACGGGGAAATAGGCTGCGAGGTTCAAGACTATCCTCAATCGGTTGGTTCTGAATGTAGCCAGGCGGTGCAGATCGCCGCACCTTCCCGACATCAAATCACTTCGGGCTGCTTTGCAATGCAAGCAAACGGCAAGCAGCCCAGCAGAAGTAAAAATGCCAGCCGAAGCAAAAGCAATCGGCTGGCATTAGATAACATTGGTGCCGACGGCGAGACTCGAACTCGCACAGCTTTCGCCACTACCCCCTCAAGATAGCGTGTCTACCAATTTCACCACGTCGGCACTACTGCAATCCGGGAAAACAAGCTATAAAACCCGCGAATCGCTTCAAGACTTGAATTGTAACTGGTTTAAACAGTTTGTTCAACGCACAAAAAGCGTTTAACCCGAAAATTTTATTTCGGCACGTCCTGGCCCGGAGCCGACGCAGCGGACGCCGCGATGGCAGCCGACACACCCACCGGAGCAGATGCCGCCGAGGCCGCAGCGGGCGCCGTCACAGCGGCGCCGAGCACGCCTGCCGACGGTTTCGAATGATACGAACCGAGGTACGTGAGCGCCAGCGTCGAGATGAAAAATATGGCGGCAAGTACGGCCGTGGTGCGCGACAAAAAGTTTGCCGAGCCCGTCGCGCCGAAGAGGCTGCCCGACGCGCCGCTGCCGAATGCGGCACCCATGTCGGCGCCCTTGCCATGCTGCAGCAACACGAGGCCAATGACCCCAAGCGCCGACAGCAACTGAACGACGATGATCAACGTTTTGAAATACAGCATCACACTCACCTGAGAGTCTTTATTTAACCGCGCAACACAATGCGTGATGCGCGTAATGGGGTCTGCCTCGCCCGGACGCCCTGCCCGGCCTGAGCGACTTACGCCGCGCCGGCCATCACGGCTTGCGCCGCGTGGCAGATCGCCAGGAAATCCTTGTCCTTCAACGATGCGCCGCCGATCAGGCCACCATCGATATCCGGCTGGCGGAACAACTCTTCCGCGTTGTCGGGTTTCACACTGCCGCCATAGAGCACGTGTATGTCGGCCACTGCCGCGTCTTTTGCAGCAAGACGCCCGCGCAAAAACGCATGCACCTGTTGCGCCTGCGCGGCCGTCGCACTCTTGCCCGAGCCGATCGCCCAGACCGGCTCATACGCCACCACGATGCGAAGCGCTTCTTCCACCGATAGCTTCGCGAGCACCTCGTCGATCTGCGTACCGACGACCAGCGCCGTTTCGCCCGCGTCACGCTGTTCGAGCGTTTCGCCGACGCAGACGATCGGTATCAATCCCGCCTCGAGCGCGCGCTGCGTCTTTGTCGCCACCAGTTCGGCGCTTTCGCAATGATACGCACGACGCTCGGAGTGACCGACAATCGCAAACTTCGCGCCAAAATCGGCCGCCATGCCCGCGGCGACTTCGCCGGTGTAGGCGCCCTCGGTGAACGCGGAGACATCCTGCACGCCCCACGCGACGCGCGAGCCTCCGAGCAGGGACTGCGCCTGCGCAAGATACGGACACGGCACGCACAACCCCACAAGAAGGCCTTCCGGCAATGCATCGACGCCTTGTGCCACGGCCTTCATCAGGCTCGCGTTCCCGGCAAGGCGGCCGAACATCTTCCAGTTACCGACCACTGCTTTCGCTCGTTGTTTCGACATTGTCTCGTCTTGTCGTGAGACAGGCTCGAACTACGCGTCGGCCCGTCTTTCAGTATTCATGAATCGTGCGTCGAGCGCAGAACACGCAATTTTACTGTGCGTTGACGGATCGGGTCAAACCGGCCGGATTAAACATGCGCGCCCCAATTCAGCACGATCTTGCCGACGTGGGTACTGCTTTCCATCAGCGCGTGCGCGTCGGCGGCCTGCGCGGCCGGAAACACGCGATGCACGACCGGCTTGATACGGCCCGCTTCGATATGCGGCCACACGCGTTCTTTCAGGTTCGCCGCGATCTTCGCCTTGAATTCGACCGGTTGCGGGCGCAGCGTCGAACCGGTGATCGTCAGACGGCGGCGCAGGATGTCGTTCAGGTTCACCTCCGCCTTCGCGCCGCCGAGCAACGCGATCAGCACGAGGCGGCCGCCGCTGGCGAGCGCCGTCAGCTCACGCGGAACGTAGCTCCCGGCCACCATGTCGAGAATGACGTCGACGCCACGATCGTTCGTCAGCGACTTCACCACTTCGACGAAATCCTCAGTCTTGTAGTTGATCGCCCGTTCGGCGCCCAGGTCCTCGCACGCACGGCATTTGTCGTCCGAGCCCGCCGTCGCGAATACGCGAAAGCCCAGCGCCTTGGCCATCTGGATGGCCGTGACGCCGATGCCGCTCGAGCCGCCCTG
>CALFSF010000145.1 GCA_937917025.1 uncultured Paraburkholderia sp. | reverse complement strand
AGCGCCTGCTCGACCTGGTTGCCCTTGAGACCCTTGGGCCGCAGGTCGACGAGCAGCAGGTGGTTGTCGGTGCCGCCCGTCACCAGATCGACGCCGCCCGCCTTCAGCACAACGCCCAGCGCCTGCGCATTGGCAAGCACGTTGTCGATGTAGGTCCTGAAACCGGGTTGCAGCGCCTCGCCGAACGCCACCGCCTTGCCGGCTATCACGTGCATCAGCGGGCCGCCCTGCAAGCCCGGGAACACCGCGGAGTTGATCTTCTTCGCGATCTCTTCGTCGTTCGTCAGCACAAAGCCGCCGCGCGGACCGCGCAGGGTCTTGTGCGTCGTCGACGTGACGACGTGCGCGTGTTCGACCGGATTCGGATGACGGCCCGCCGCGATGATGCCCGCGATGTGCGCCATATCCACCATCAGCTTCGCGCCGACGCTGTCGGCGATCGCACGCAGCCGCGCGAAATCCAGCGCGCGCGGATAGGCCGAGAAGCCCGCGATCAGCAGCGCGGGTTGATGTTGCCGTGCGAGTTCCTCGATCTGCTCGTAATCGATCAGCATCGTGTCGCGCTTCACGCCGTACTGCACAGCGTTGAACCACTTGCCCGAGAGCGCCGGCTTCGCGCCGTGCGTGAGGTGGCCGCCCGCGTCGAGCGACATGCCGAGCACCGTGTCGCCCGGCTTCAGCAGCGCGAGCATCACGGCGCCGTTTGCCTGCGCGCCCGAATGCGGCTGCACGTTGGCGAATTTCGCGTTGAAGAGCTGCCTGATCCGCTCGATCGCGAGCGATTCGATCACGTCGACGTATTCGCAACCGCCGTAGTAACGCTTGCCCGGATACCCTTCCGCATACTTGTTGGTCAGCACCGAACCCTGCGCCTCCAGCACCGCGCGCGACACGATGTTTTCCGACGCGATCAGCTCGACTTGCGACTGCTGGCGCTCGAGCTCTTTCAACACGGCGCCGCGCACCGCCGCATCGCGCGTCGCCAGCGATTCTTCAAAGAAGGGATTCGGGTTCGACATGGAAGGTCCGTGAGTTCAGGAAAGAAGCCATTGACGCGTGCCGGAAACCGCCTTGAAACGCTGCCGCAACCGGTCTGCATGACTTCTATTCTTGACGCTCGGCTCGCTCGCCAATTTATGAATTCAGACGCGTTCTTTACCTTTTCCGCCATGCGCGACCTTTTTCGACAAGTCGTCATCAGCGTCGCCGCAGCCGGTTTTCAGACGGCCGGGCGGATGTTGCACCGCAATCGGTCGTCGCGCGCGGTTCAGGTGCGCCGTGGCACGGCAACAGCGCCGTCATGGTGCTGCCGGCCCTGCAATCGCGCCGCGTTTGCGCGCGCAAACGAGGGTTTAGCCTGATGGCACGGCAGTTGCCTTGGTCCTCAAAATCACAGAAGTCGCTGCTTCCCCACCGCGACGCGACATTACAGATTCGAAGGAATCATTCCTCCCATGTCCACCGATCGCACTGCGTCGTTGTCGCATTTCGCATTCATGCCGATGCCCAACTTCACGATGATCGCGTTCACCAACGCCATCGAAGTCCTGCGCATGGCGAACTATCTGACGGGGCAAACGCTGTATCGCTGGTCGATCGTGAGCCCCGAAGGCGGGCCGGTGATGGCAAGCAACGGGCTGTCGGTCGACACCGGGCCGGTCGAATGCGTCGGCCAGCCGGATATCGTGTTCGTGGTCGGCGGCATCGACGTGCAGCGCGCCACCACGTCCTCGCACCTCTTTGCATTGCGCCGCTTTGCCCGCATGGGCTGCGTGCTCGGCAGCCTGTGCACGGGCACGTATGCGCTGGCGCGCGCCGGTTTGCTGGCCGGCTACGCGTGCGCGATTCACTGGGAGAACATGTCCGCGCTCAAGGAAGAGTTTCCCGACACGCGCTTTCTGAAAGAACTGTTCGTGATCGACCGCGATCGCGTCACCTGCACGGGCGGCGTCGCGCCGCTCGACATGATGCTGAACCTGATTGCGCCGCGCGTGGGCACCGCGCGGGTCACGCAGATCGCCGAGCAGTTCATCGTCGAACATGTGCGCGATACCAGCGCGCAACAGAAAATGCCGCTGGTCGCGCGGCTCGGCTCGGCCAACAAGTCGCTCTTCGAAGTGGTCGCGCTGATGGAGAACAACATCGAAGAGCCGCTCTCGCGCGAAGAACTCGCGCGGCTCGCGGGCATGTCGCAACGGCAGTTGCAGCGCCTCTTCCGCGAGCATCTGGGAATGACGCCCACGCATTACTATCTGACGCTGCGCCTGCGGCGCGCGCGTGAGCTGCTGTTGCAGACCGACATGTCGATCATGCACATCACGATGGCCTGCGGCTTCCAGTCGGCGTGCCACTTCTCGAAGAGCTATCGCGACGCCTTCGGCACCGCGCCGACGAGCGAGCGGCGCAAGCAGGCGCCTTCGCTGGCCGCCGCGCCGGCGATGCTGGCTTGACGCCGCTGCGCGAGACAACGGCCTTTCCAGCCTGAAAAAAACAGACGCACGCGCTGAACGGGAAACCGCTCAACGCGTGCGTGATTCGTCAGCTTCCCGAGATTCGGTCGAAAGCAGAAAGCCCCTGCGTCATGCGTCAAGCCGCTTTCAGCAAACCGTGCGGATCGAGGACAAACTTCTTCGGTGCGCCGCCATCGAACTGGCGGTAGCCCTCCGGCGCCTCGTCCAGCGACACGACCGTCACGTTTACGATGTCCGCGATCGGCAGACGGTCCCACAGGATCGCCTGCATCAGGTTGTGGTTGTACTTCATCACTGGCGTCTGCCCCGTATGGAACGAGTGCGACTTGGCCCAGCCGAGCCCGAGGCGGATGCTGAGGCTGCCCTTGCGGGCGGCGGCATCGGCTGAACCCGGATCGTCCGTCACATAGAGCCCCGGAATGCCGATCGCGCCCGCGGCCCGGGTGATTTCCATCAGCGAATTCAGCACCGTGGCAGGTGCCTCTTCATGCTGGCCGCTGCTGCCGTGGCCGTGCGCCTCGAAGCCGACGCAGTCCACCGCGCAATCCACTTCGGGCCTGCCGAGAATCTGCTCGATCTGCTCGCCGAGCGTGGCGTCTTTCGACAGGTCGATGGTCTGAAAACCCATCTTGCGCGCATGTGCGAGCCGCGCTTCGTTCATGTCGCCGATGATCGTGCAGGCCGCGCCCAGCAGGCGCGCCGAAGCCGCCGCCGCCATTCCGACCGGCCCGGCGCCGGCAATGTAGACGGTCGCGCCGGGCTTCACGCCCGCCATCACCGCGCCGTGATAGCCGGTCGGCAGGATGTCGGAAAGGCAGGTCAGATCGCGGATCTTCGACATCGCCTGCGCGCGGTCGGGGAATTTGAGCAGATTGAAGTCGGCGTACGGCACCATCACGTACTCGGCCTGGCCGCCGATCCAGCCGCCCATGTCCACGTAGCCATACGCGCCGCCCGCGCGCGACGGGTTCACGTTCAGGCACACGCCGGTATGCTGGGCCTTGCAGGTCGGGCAACGCCCGCAGGCGACGTTGAACGGCACCGACACCAGATCACCGATCTTCAGGGTTTCCACGTCGCGACCGATCTCGATCACCTCACCGGTGATCTCGTGACCCAGCACGAGGCCGACTTCAGCCGTGGTGCGGCCGCGCACCATGTGCTGGTCGGAGCCGCAGATATTCGTGCTGACCACTTTCAGGATCACGCCGTGGCCGATTGCGCGGCCACGCGGATCGACCATCTTCGGATAGTCGATCGACTGCACTTCCACCTTGCCCTGCCCGAGATACACGACGCCGCGATTGCTGCTCATTTGCCTGTCTCCATGTCTGGTGAGCGGCGCGCCGGTTCGGAGTCACGCGCCGTCTAACGAGCGTAACGCCCGGGCAAACAAAGGACATGATCCGAACGCGACACCGGTTTGCCCGGAACCGACATGCGCGGCGCAATCGCGCAGGCGCTACGGCCGCAGCCGGGCTCGCGCGGCGCCGGCAATGCGCGCGAGCGCCTCCGCGCTCAGCCGCGCGGCGATCTTCCGCACGTAGTCGTGATGTCGCGGCTGTAGTTCGGCGCCGAGCTGTTGCGCGAGCAGATAACGGATCAGCGCGATCCGCCGGTGCCGCAACGCGATGCTCTGATCGAGCAACGCGAGCGCGGCGTGCGCATCGCGTTGATGGCACGCGCGCTCGGTGAGGCGCGCGGTGGCCAGACGTGTCGACGTCATGCCGGTCACAGGCAGGAAAAGTGCGAAGCGAGCGATGCGGCGCGGCGCCGCTCGCCGCGCGTCACGCCATCAGCGGCCCGGCCGCGTCGAGCATGATCTTCACGAGATAGTCCGCGAAGCTGCGGCGCACGACGATGTCGAAGCGGTCCGGGCCGGTGGGCAACAGCGTGATCGACGCCTTGAAATAGTGGCTTTGCGCGCACTGCCCGGTGGTGAACAGCCGCGGATGCAGATCGAGCGGGCAGCCGCGCGCCAGCACTTCACGCGTGCGCGTGCCGCTGATGTCGAGCACGGTATAGCCGCTGCCGACATCCACCACCGACGCGAAAACACCCGCGAACGCAGCACCGAGTTTCGCCTGCAGCGGCGCGGCACGCGTGGCGTCGTGCGCCGTGGCCGAGCGCACCAGCCACTCGTCGGGGCCCAGCCACAACATGTCGTAACCGTTGCCTTGCGCCGTCGTGTTGGGCGTTTCCGGCGCACGGCAGCCGAGCACGCTTTCCACGGCACGCATGAACGCGGCGTCGCGTGTGTCGCCCCGCACGTTCACCAGTTCCAGAAACGGCCGCTCGCTCAGGCGAAACGCGGACGATGCCGTTGCCTGATGCTTCTTCAGCAACGCGTCGGCACCGACCAGCGGAGACTCCTGCCACACGCCCGTTTGCCCGCCGACAGCGCGATCGACCATCGACGGTCTCCCTGTTGTTTCATTCCACATGTTGACGTGCTCCTTCGCTGTCGTAGAACACCGGACTGGTGATGCTGGCCACGATCTGCCTGCCGCCCGCGAGCGGAATCGTGATGGTTTCGCCGATCCTGTCGAGTCCGCCCTTCACCACCGCCATCGCAATCGAGCGCTTCAGGATCGGACTGTAATAGCTCGACGTGACATGACCGAGCATCGGCGCGGTGTCGCCCTGGAAGGGACCGGCGACGATCTGCGAGCCTTCGGGGATCACGAACGAGGAATCGTCCGCCAGCAGCCCGACCAGTTGCTTGCGCCCTGCCTTCGCGGTGTCGCTCCGTGTCAACGAGCGCTTGCCGAGAAAGTCTTTCGACTTCGCGACGAGTCCGCCCATGCCGACATCGTACGGCGTCATCGAGCCATCCGTATCCTGTCCGACGATGATATAGCCCTTCTCGGCGCGTAGCACGTGCATGGTTTCGGTGCCGTACGGCGTGATGTCGAACTCCGTGCCAGCGGCCATCAGCGCTTCCCACACCGCGCGTCCAACGTTGGCGGGCACGTTCACTTCATAGGCGAGTTCGCCCGAGAAGCTGATCCGCATCACGCGCGAGGCCGCACCGGCCACCGTGCCTTCGCGGTAGCTCATGAACGGAAACGCTGCGTTCGCGAAGTCGATGTCGTGGCAGACCTTCTGCAACACCTTGCGGCTGTGCGGGCCAACCACCGCGAACGTCGCCCAGTGATCCGTGACGGACGCGAGCCGTACGCGCATGTCTGGCCATTCGGTTTGCAGCCAGCGTTCGAGCCACGTGAGCACGCGCGCCGCGCCGCCGGTGGTGGTGGTCATCATGTAGTGCTGGTCCGCGAGGCGCACGGTCACACCGTCGTCGAAGATCATGCCGTTTTCGTCGAGCATCAGGCCATAACGGCACTTGCCGACCTCGAGCTTGCTCCACGGATTCGTATAGACCCAGTTCAGCAGCTTCGCCGAATCGGGGCCCTGGATGTCGATCTTGCCGAGCGTGGAGGCGTCGAGAATGCCGACGCTCGTGCGCACCGCGAGCGATTCGCGCGCGACCGCCGCGTGCATGTCCTCGCCCGGCTTCGGGTAGTACCACGGACGCTTCCAGTTGCCGACATCCTCGAACGCCGCGCCGTTTTCGACGTGCCACTCATGCGCCGCCGTCTTGCGCACCGGATCGAGAAACTCGCCGAGCTCGCGGCCGGCAAACGTGCCGAACGTGACCGGTGTGTAGTTCGGGCGGAAGGTGGTCGTGCCGGTTTCCGGAATCGTCTTGCCGAGCGCCTGCGCGAGAATCGCCATGCCGTTGATGTTGCCGAGCTTGCCTTGATCGGTGCCGAAGCCCATTGCCGTGTAGCGCTTCACGTGCTCGACCGATTCGAAACCTTCGCGCGCCGCGAGGAAAATGTCCGCCGCCGACACGTCGTTCTGGAAGTCGACGAATTGCTTCGGTCCTCGTGCGGCGAGTTCGCGGCCGCCGACCAGCCACAGCGGCTGCATCTTCGCCTCGACCGTATCGGCGACCTGCACCGGATCCGGCGGCGCGACGGGATGGCCGGCCGCGCGCGCCGCCTCGACGCCGGCACCGGCCGCGACGTGAATGCCCTCGCCAAGCGCGAAGTCGCCCGCGCACGCACCGACGCTGGTTTCCGCCTGCATCGCCTTGCCCGGCACGAAACAGGCCTTGTCGTCATGCCAGTGCGCCTTGCCGCCCGACTGCGCGAACAGATGCAGCACCGGGCTCCAGCCGCCGGACATCGCGAGCAGGTCGCACGGCAGATCACCCTGTTTCGCACCGGGCTGTCCATTCGAATACGGTGCCAGCTCGACCGACGCCACGCGCAGCTTGCCGTGCGCCGCCGTGACGACCACGCCGTTCATGATCTTGATGCCATGACGCCGCGCAAGCACCGGCAGCGTGCCCTTCGACTCCGCCGCGCGCGGATCGACCACTGTCACCTGCGCGCCGGCCGCCTTGAGGTCCAGCGCGCATTGATAGCCGTCGTCGTTGTTGGTGAACACGACCGCGTTGCGACCCGGCAGCACCGCATAGCGATGCAGATACGTCGACACCGCCGAGGCCAGCATCACGCCCGGCAGATCGTTGTTACCGAACACGATCGGCCGTTCATGCGCACCGGTGGCGAGAATCACGCGTTTCGCGCGGATCTTCCACATCAATTCGCGCGTGCCCTTGCGTTGCGACACCGGCAGGTGCTCGGTGAGCCGCTGCGTCACTGTGACGAGGTTGTGGTCCTGATAGCCGAATGCCGTGCTGCGGCACAATATCTTCACATCCGGCATCTGCCGCAACGCATCCTCGATCTTCTGCACCCATTGCAGCGCGGGCTTGCCGTCGATCTCCGCGCAGCACGACAGCAGCGAGCCGCCCGGTTCCGGCTGATCGTCCACCAGCGTCACGCGCGCGCCGGAGCGCGCCGCCGCGTGCGCCGCCGCGAGACCGGTCGGGCCGGCGCCGATCACGAGCACGTCGCAATGCGCGAAGCACTTGTCGTAGCGATCCGCGTCCTTTTCATCGGGTGCCTTGCCGAGACCGGCCGCGTCGCGGATCGCTTCCTCGTACTTTGGCCAGAACCTGCGCGGCCACATGAACGTCTTGTAGTAGAAGCCCGCCGGGATGAACCGGGCGATCTTCTGATTGACCGCCATGCGGTCGTTCTCGATGCTCGGCTTCGCGTTCACGCTGGTCGCGACGAGCCCCTGATACAGCTCGACTTCGGTCGCACGCGCATTCGGCACCGTGTAGGCGCCGGTTTCGAGCTGCACGATCGCGTTCGGCTCTTCCACGCCCGCCGTGACGATGCCGCGCGGCCGGTGATATTTCCAGCTGCGCGCGACGAAGTGCACGCCGTTCGCGAGCAGCGCGGAAGCCAGCGTGTCGCCCTGAAAACCCTGATACTTGCGGCCGTTGAACGTGAAGTTCAGCACGATCGCGCGGTTGATGCGCCCACCGCCGGGCAGTCGGTCTTTCTGGCTCATGCTGTCTTGCCCTCGTTGTCATCCATCGCGAGCAGTGGACGCTCGAACGTCTCGTAGCCCTGGATCTCGTAGCTCACCGTGTCGCGCTGCGCCTTGAACCAGCGGCGGCACCCCTGCGTGTGCAGCCATTGCTCGCGATGCACGCCGCGCGGGTTCTTGCGCATGAAGAGGTAGTCGCCCCATTCCTTGTCGGTGAGCTTTTCGGTGTCGAGCGGACGCGCGATATCCGCTTCGCCGCCGCAGGAAAATTCGGTTTCGGCGCGTGGTCCACACCATGGGCATTCGATCAGCAGCATCTATGTTCTCCTTTGTCGACCGGAGTTGGCGTGTCGGCTGGAGTTAGCGCTTCAGCGCTTACTCCAGCCCCATAGCGCATTACTCCGGTCCCATGCAACTTGTTGCACGGCGTGAATATCAGTGAGCGACGGCGGCGGCGCCATGCTCGTCGATCAGGTGGCCGGTATGGAACCGATCCAGCGAGAACGGCGCGTTCAGCGGATGCGGTTCATCCTTCGCGATCGTGTGCGCGTAGGCCCAGCCCGAACCCGGCGTCGCCTTGAAACCGCCCGTGCCCCATCCGCAGTTGAAATAAAGACCCTTCACGTCGGTCTTGCCGATGATCGGGCACGCATCCGGCGACACGTCGACGATGCCGCCCCACTGCCGGTTCATCCGCACGCGCGAGAACACCGGGAACATCTCGACGATCGCCTCCAGCGTGCCCTCGATGATCTGAAAGCTGCCGCGCTGCCCGAAGCCGGTGTATTGATCGACGCCTGCGCCGATCACCAGATCGCCCTTGTCGGACTGGCTGATATACGCGTGCACGGCGTTCGACATCACCACCGTGTTGACGACCGGCTTGATCGGCTCGGACACCAACGCCTGCAGTGGATGGCTTTCGAGCGGCAACCGCACGCCGGCCATGTCGGCGAGCGTCGACGTATTGCCCGCCGCGACGATCGCGACCTTCTTCGCCTTGATAAAACCCTTGACGGTGTCCACGCCGGTCACCTGGCTGCCGTCGCGGCGAATGCCTGTGACCTGGCAGTTCTGCACGATGTCGACGCCAGCCTGGTCCGCGCCGCGCGCGAAACCCCACGCCACCGCATCGTGCCGCGCCACGCCGCCGCGCCGCTGGATCGACGCGCCGAGCACCGGATAGCGGCTGTTCAGGTTGATGGTCGGCTCGATTTCCTTGATCTGCGCGGGCGTGAGAAATTCGGCATCGACTCCGTTCAGCCTGTTAGCGTTCACGCGCCGTTCGGTGTCGCGCACGTCCTGCAACGTGTGCGCGAGATTCATCACGCCGCGCTGGCTGAACATCACGTTGTAGTTGAGGTCCTGCGAAAGACCTTCCCACAGCTTCATCGCCTTCTCGTACAACGCGGCCGATTCGTCCCACAGATAGTTCGAGCGCACGATGGTCGTGTTGCGCGCCGTGTTGCCGCCGCCGATCCAGCCTTTCTCCAGCACGGCGATGTTGCGCACGCCGTGCTCTTTCGCGAGGTAATACGCGGTGGCGAGACCATGCCCGCCGCCGCCGACGATCACGACATCGTATTCACGTTTCGGCTCGGGGCTCTTCCACTGTCGCTCCCAGTTCTCGTGATACGACATCCCGTTGCGCAACAGGCTGAATATCGAATAGCGGCTCATCGTCGTTCCTTGTTGGTACTGTCTGCTTCGTCAGTCGTTCAGCACTCGATGACGTTCACGGCCAACCCGCCGCGCGACGTCTCCTTGTATTTGGTCTTCATGTCCGCGCCGGTTTCGCGCATCGTCTTGATCACGTTGTCGAGCGACACGTAGTGCTGGCCGTCGCCCTTCATCGCCATGCGCGCGGCGTTCAGCGCCTTGATCGCGCCCATCGCGTTGCGCTCGATACAGGGAATCTGCACGAGTCCGCCGACCGGGTCGCAGGTCATGCCGAGGTTGTGTTCCATGCCGATTTCGGCGGCGTTCTCCACCTGCGTCGGCGTGCCGCCCATCACGGCCGCGAGCGCCGCGGCAGCCATCGAGCACGCGACGCCCACTTCGCCCTGGCACCCCACTTCAGCGCCCGAGATCGACGCGGTTTCCTTGTAGATGATGCCGATCGCGGCGGCGGTCAGCAGGAAGGTGACGATGCCGGCGTCGTTCGACGCATGCATGAACTTCACGTAGTAGTGCAGCACGGCGGGAATCACGCCGGCCGCGCCGTTCGTGGGCGCCGTGACGACGCGCCCGCCCGCGGCGTTCTCTTCGTTGACGGCCATCGCGTAGAGATTGACCCAGTCGAGCATCGACAGCGGATCGCGCAACGACTCTTCGGAGCGCGAGCGCAGCTGCTCGCACAGATCGGCGGCGCGGCGCTTGACGTGCATCGGGCCGGGTAGTTCGCCGCGCACCTTGCAGCCGCGTTCGACGCAGGCGGACATCGTGCGCCAGATCGCGAGCAGCCCATCGCGCACTTCCTGTTCGGTGCGCGACGCGCATTCGTTGAAGAGCGTCACCTGCGCGATCGACAGACCGGTCTCGCGGCACACGCGCATCAGATCGTCGCCGGTGCGAAACGGGTACGGCACGTCGGCACCGACGCGCAGCGCATTCACGCGATCGCCGTCGCGATTGACGACGAAGCCGCCGCCGATCGAGTAATACTCCTTCTCCACCAGCAGCTGGCCGTTTTCGTCGAAAGCCTGAAAGCGCATGCCGTTCGGATGCACGATGTCCGAGCCCGGCGCGCCCGGCATCAGCTTGCGGAAGAAACCAAGGTGCTCGCGCTCGTCGAAGCGCACCGGATGCTTGCCGAGCAGCACGAGCTGCTTCGTTTCGCGAATCGCCCGCAGGCGCGACTCGATGACGTCCGGATCGATCAGATCGGGCAGATTGCCTTCGAGACCCAGCAGCACCGCCTTGTCCGTGCCGTGCCCCTTGCCGGTCGCGCCGAGCGAGCCGTACAGCTCGACCTTCACGCGGCGCACGAAGCCGAGCAGGTTGGCGTCTTCGATATGCGAGGCGAAGCGGCAAGCGGCGATCATCGGCCCGACAGTGTGCGAGCTCGAAGGACCGATACCGGTCTTGAACAGATCGAAGACGCTAACGTCCATGACGTGCCTTATGCGTTGCGATGCCGGGGTGGACGGGCTTTGCCCGGTATGACCTGTACTTGCCCCCATTGCACCAAACGTCGATCTGGACCGATAGAATAAAAACGGCATCACGGTGGGATGGTGGCGTCAAACCGCGCGTCTGCAGTGCGCGGCGGCGGATTTGCGAAGACTTCTGACGCATTTGCGACAGGCGTGGAACGCTACTGGCGATGCTGGGGCACGATTGCCGTCGCGCATCGCGCGGTGTGCCCGCGCAGCCAGATTCCACGCCGGCTGCGAGTGCTATGCTTGATTCCCCCCTTTCCTTGCGGGCTGTGTGCATGAATTCCGCTGAACCGCGTCCCCTTCGATCCATCGACGCCACGCCGAAGCAGCGCATCCGCTTCGGCATCATTCTGCTGCCCAACTTCACGCTGACCGCGTTCTCGGGTTTCGTCGACCTGTTGCGCCTGTCGGCGGACGAAGGCGATTTCAGCAAGCCCGTGCGCTGTTCGTGGAGCGTGATAGGGGAAACCCTTGCGCCGGTGCGCGCGAGTTGCGGCATCCAGATCACGCCGTGGGAAACCTTCGACCACGCCGAGCCGTTCGATTATGTCGTCGTGGTCGGCGGCCTGCTGCATTCGGGACCCGCGGCCAGCGACGCGACGCTAGCGTTCATCCGCCGCGCCGCCGCCACCGAAGCGACACTGGTCGGCATGTGCACGGGGGTGTTTTCACTGATGCGCGCGGGCGTGCTGAACGGCCACCGCATTTGCGTGAGCTGGTTTCATTACTGGGACTTCGTCGAGCGCTTTCCGTCGGTGAATGAAGAAGCGCTGGTCGCGGACCGGCTGTTCGTGATCGACCGCCGGCGCATCACGTGTTCTGGCGGACGCGCGTCGATCGATGTCGCCGCCGCGATCCTGCTGCGCCACTTCGAAACGGCCACGGTGCAAAAGGCGCTGCGCATCCTGCTGGTCGACGACATGCAGAAGGGCAACGCGCCGCAGCCGCATCCGCCGGGTCTCGCGCCCGCCGCGCATCCGAAGGTGAAGCGGGCGATCCTGCTGATGGAACAGCACGTGGGCCGTTCGCTGTCGCTCGATGAACTGGCGCGCAGGCTGGATCTTTCCGCGCGTCAACTCGAGCGGCTCTTCAAGGCGCAAACCGGCAAGGCGCCGCAGGCTTACGCGAAGCAGGTGCGGTTGCGAACGGCCGCGTGGCTGCTGACCAGCTCGGACAAAACGGTGGCGGATATCGCGTCGAGTTGCGGCTTTTCCGACGCCTCGCATCTGGGCCGCGAATTCCGCAAGCAATTCGGCCTGCCGCCGATGATGTACCGCGAGCAACGCGGCACATCATCGGCGATCGACGCGGAAGACGGCGCCGGGTATGACGAGACCTTTCCGGGGCGGGCGCAGGCGATCTGAAACCGGCTTGCACGCGGTTTGCGCCACGCGGTTTCCTACGCCAGCAAGCGCCGCTCGACGCTCGGCGCGTGACCGAACTGCGCGCGATAAGCCTTGCTGAAATGACACGGCGAATGAAAACCGCACACCGCCGTCACGCGCGCGATCGACGCGTCGGTGTTGCGCAGCAGCTCGCGCGCGAGGCGCAAGCGCAGCGTCAGGTAGTAGTGCGTCGGCGACACGTTGAGGAACATCTTGAACATGCGCTGCAAATGCCGTTGCGACAGATTGACGAGCCGGGCGAGTTCATCGGGCGACAACGGCTCCTCGATGTTCGCTTCCATCAGCCGCACCACTTCGACCAGCTCCCCGCGCGTGAAGCCGACCCGCGCATCGACGGGAATGTGCTGATAGTCGGTCGAGCCGCGAATCCGCTCGACGATGAACTGTTCCGACACTTGCGCCGCGAGCGCTCGGCCGAGGCGCATGCCGACCAGCGTGAGCATCAGGTCGAGCGGCGCGGTGCCACCGGTACAGGTCAACCGGTCGCGGTCGATCACGAACAGTTCGTCGGCAAAACGCACGTGCGGGTAGCGCTTGTGCAGCGGCGACATGTCCTCCCAATGCACCGTGCAGCGATAACCGTCGAGCAGGTTCGCGGCGAGCAGCGCGTATGGCCCGGTGCAGATGCCGCCGAGGGGAATACCTCTCGCCGCCACATCCTGCAGCAGCGCGATCACCGTGGCGTCGACGTAATCGCTGACGTGCCAGCCCGCGCAGACGATCAGCACGTCCGGCATGCCGGCTTCGGCGAGCGTCGTGATGGGCTTCACGGCAATGCCGTTGCTGGCGCGCGCCGGTTCGCCATCCGGCGTGATCACTGACCACCTGTAGTGCTGCGCACGGCTCACATAGTTCGCCATGCGAAGCACCTCGACCGCGCTCGTGAACGCGATCATCGAAAAATTCGGCAGCGTCAGGAAGCCGAAGTGCGCGAGCCCGGACAGCGGCGATTCAGCCGGTGTTTCGACAGGGGGAAACGCGTCGCGCTTCATGGGCGGCTCAGCCGTGCTGCGCCGCCGGCGCGCGGCGCACCTTCATCACGCTGCGCAGGCCCGACAGCAGCGGCGCACGCGCCATGCCCGGCGAGCGGCCGAAGCTCTCCGTGATGCGGTCCAGAATGATCGCGAGCATCACCACCGAGAGGCCGCTTTCGAAACCGAGCCCGATGTCGAGCCGCTGAATGCTCGCCAGCACGTCGTTGCCGAGACCGCCCGCGCCGACCATCGACGCGATGATCACCATCGAGAGCGCCATCATGATCGTCTGGTTCACGCCGGTCATGATCGACGGCAGCGCGTTCGGAAACTGCACCTTGTAGAGCAACTGGAACGGCGTGCAACCGAACGCCTGCCCTGCTTCGACGATCTCGCGGTTCACGTGCTTGATGCCGAGCGCCGTGAGGCGCACCGCGGGCGGCATCGCGAAGATCACCGTGGAGAGAATCCCCGGCACGCGGCCGAGACCGAACAGCATCGCAGCCGGAATCAGGTAGACGAACGCGGGCATGGTCTGCATCAGATCGAGCGCCGGGCGCACCACCATCTCGACGTAGCGGCTCTTCGCGGTCCAGATGCCGAGCGGCACGCCGAGCAGCAGGCTGATCAGGGTCGACGACAACGTGAGGCCGAGCGTGATCACCGTCTGATCCCAGAAGCCGGTTCCGTAGATCAGCAGCAGCGCGAGCAGCGTGAACAACGCGAACCGCCAGCCCACCCGCCACAAGCCGATACCGACGAAAAACGCCATTAGCGCCCACATCGGCACCGCCTGCAGGCCGTGCTCGATCAAGGCGGCAAAACTCTCGATGACCTTGCCGATGGAATCGAAGGTTTTCGCGTCGTGATCGAGCAGGTAGCGAACACCGTGATCGACCCAGGTGCCAAGCGGAATGATTTCAGACATGGGAACCTCGGTGGCGGGTCAGGACATTGAGCACGTTCGTCTTGTTGACCGAACCGCAGTAGGAGCCGTCCGCCTCGACGACCGGCAGCGGCGCGCGGCTCGCCACCACGCGTTGCACGACGTCGTCGAGCGGCGTGCTGCGGCGGATGCATTCGACGGCGTTGAGCCGCGGCGACGCGCCGCCCGTCGTGTCGCGACACACGAAGCCGCGGATCCTGCGCTCGCCGTCGAGCACGAACGCGTAGTCGGCGTGGCCGTTCAGCGTCGCCGCGACGCTCGATGCGTCGATCTGCGTCGTGTGCGAGTGCATCAGCGGCACGGCATCGGTCTGCATCAGATCGCCGGCCGTCAGATAGCGGCTGGTGTCGATCCCTTCGAAAAACGCGCGCACGTAATCGTCGGCGGGATTCGTGATGATTTCCTGCGGCGTGCCGATCTGCACCACCTTGCCGCCTTCCATGATCGCGATGCGCGTGCCGATCCGCAGCGCTTCTTCCAGATCGTGCGAGACGAACAGGATCGTGCGCTGCTGCTCGCGTTGCAGATCGAGCAGCACGTTCTGCATTTCCTTGCGCTTGAGCGGATCGAGCGCCGAGAAGGCTTCGTCCATGATCATCAGCGATGGATTGACCGCCAGCGCCCGCGCGAGCCCGACGCGCTGCTGCATGCCGCCCGACAACTGCGCCGGGAGCTTTTCGGCGAATGGCGCGAGGCCGACCTGCTCCAGCACGGTCATCGCGCGGCGCTCGCGCTCCTTCTTGCCGACGCCCGCCACTTCGAGTCCGAACGCCGCGTTCGACAGCACGGTGCGTTGCGGCATCAGCGCGAACGACTGGAACACCATGCTCATGTCCTTGCGGCGCAGCGCCGTCAATTCCGGGCGCGGCACGCTGGCCACGTCGCGGCCGTCGATCAGCACCTTGCCGGCGGTCGGCTCGACGAGGCGATTGATCAGGCGGATCAGCGTCGACTTGCCGGAGCCCGACAGGCCCATCAGCACGAAGATCTCGCCTTCCTTGACTTCGAAGGAGACGTTATGGACGCCAACGATCTGACCGGTGCGCGCGAACACTTCTTCTTTCGTTGCGCCGCCTGCCAGCATGCTGGTCGCCTGTTTCGGGTTGGTGCCGAATACCTTGCACAGCCCTTCGACCACGACCTTGGGGGAATTCATCGAATACGCTCCTGGTGTGACGGACGTGCGTCCGCGCCGTGCATACATAGTTGCCAGAAAAAAGTACGCCTGACCGACGAATTGCGACAGGCACATGTGGAAATGCGACACGGGTCGTGCGCGCACGCCGGCCGATGGCGGCAGAAGCCTTGCCGGGCAAGGGTTTGGCGGGTGCTGGCGGGCGTGATCGGGCGTGTCGCTCGCGTGCAAGTGACGCATGGATTGGGGGAATAAACCGCGGGCGGGAAGGTGTGGCGGTCAGCCGGTGAAGTCAAAGGCGGACAGTTCCGGAAGCAGATTCGTGCTGCAGTGCCGCACGTGATCGGCGCAAGCCGCCCCTACGGCAGTGACGACACTCAGAGTCGCATAAGCCTCACGACACCGCTGCTCATCGCACGAAAACGCCATGACGCGCGCGCGGCCAGAAATATGTCGCCGCTGAATGGCGTTGACGGCACGCGTCGAACTCAACTATCGTAGCGAACATGAACCCGTCTCTCTTCGCCCTCATTGCCACGACCACCACGACGACCACGCTTTCGGGCGGGTCGTCCGGAGATCGCGCACGGTAGGCAGACATACGACGCGCAATTCCCAGGGCCCCGCCGGTAACGGACGGGGCCCTTTACGTTAACCGCGCTCCGTTTGCGGCATTCATCGAAACGGAGAACGTAGTGAACGATATCGATCATCGACAGCTCGGCAGCAGACTCGACCTCTTTCATCAGCAGGAGGAAGGGCCGGGCATGGTCTTCTGGCATCCGCGCGGCTGGGCGCTCTATCGCGTCGTCGAAGACTACGTACGACACCGGATGCGACAGGCCGGCTTTCGCGAGATCAAGACGCCGCAACTGCTCGCCCGCTCGTTGTGGGAACAGAGCGGACACTGGGACAAGTTTCAGGCAAACATGTATTCGCTAAGCGACAGGGAAGAACGTCGCGCGTATTGCCTGAAGCCGATGAGCTGTCCGTGTCATGTGCAGGTTTTCAGCCAGCGCGTGCGGTCATATCGCGAACTGCCGCTGCGCTACAGCGAGTTCGGCGCGTGTCATCGCGACGAGCCTTCAGGATCGCTCGAAGGTCTGAAACGCACACGCGCCTTCACGCAGGACGACGCGCACGTCTTTTGCGCCGAAGATCAAATCGAAGTGGAAGTAGCCCGTTTCTGCGACCTGCTGCGCGTCGTATATGCGGACCTGGGCTTCGCGGGTTTCGAGGTTCAGCTCGCCACGCGCCCCGCGCTGCGCGCCGGCAGCGATGCGGTATGGGATCGCGCGGAAGCGTCGCTGGCGGCAGCGGCCCGCTCGGCGGGCCTGACGTTCGAAGTGCGGCCGGGAGAAGGCGCGTTCTATGGCCCCAAGCTGGAGTTTCATCTGACGGACAGCCGCGCGCGCAGCTGGCAATGCGGCACGATCCAGCTGGACTTCGTGCTGCCGGAACGGCTTGACGCGACGTTCGTGAACGCCGATAACGAACACGTGCGCCCGGTCATGATCCATCATGCGGTGCTCGGCAGCATGGAGCGTTTCATCGCGATGCTGCTCGAACACGATGACGGCTGGCTACCCGTGTGGCTCGCGCCCGATCAGGTTGCGCTCGCAACGGTATCGGATGCAAGCCGCGCGTACGGCCAGCGCATCATGAACCTGTTCGACGACGCGGGCCTGCGCGCGGTATTCGACGACCGGCCCGAACGTCTTGAACGCAAGGTCGTCGATGCGCGCGAGCAGCGCATTCCGCTCTTCGTCACGGTCGGTCCGCGCGACGAAGCGGCCCAAACGCTGTCGGTGCGGCTGCGCGACGGCACGCAGCAGACGTGGCCGATGATCGAAGGTGTCGGGCGTGTGCGCGAGATGGCGCGCACGCCGTACAGGGCACGCCGGGATCGATAGCGATCGCTCCGGCGCACCGCTTTGCGTCGCTTCTGGAGAGCCGGATGAAAGACTTCAGCACTCTGTTTGAGATCGTCCGCGAGGCCGTGTTCGCACTCGGGCGCGAACTGGCCGCGTGGAAGCCTTCCGGCGCACGCGCGCTCTTCGGTCTCGAAGCGATGCTTTCCGTTGCACTTTCCGTGGTGCTCGCCAATGCGCTGCATCTGTCGAACACGTGGTGGGCCGCGATCAGCGGCTTCGCGGTCATGCAGACGAGCTTTAGCAGTTCGATCCAGCGAGCCGTGCATCGCGTTCTCGGCACCCTGCTCGGTGCGCTTCTTGCCGCGCTCCTCGGCCCGATGATCGGCGACCGGCCGTGGCTCTTCGTGCCGGTGCTCGGCCTGATCGGCGGCGCGGCGATCTACTTCGCGAATGGCTCGAAAGTGGCGTATGCGTGGATGCTTGGCGGCATCACCGCGCTGATGACGATGTACGAGGCGCACATACTCGTCACCTTCAGCGCGACGGCGGCGTTCGCGGCGCTCAGGGTCGCGGAAGTCGTCGTGGGCACGCTTGCCTGTGTGATCGTGGCAAGCGCGTTTCATTTCGCGCCAGGGTGGCGCACAAGCATATTGCCGCCCGGGCAAACGCACACCGAAGCGCCTGTGGACATCGCCGCGCCCTCGCCCGCGCTATCCATCGAGCCTTCGCCCGCGTCGCTGCGGCCGGTGCGCACGCTGCTTGCCGTTCAATGCGGCATCGCGATCGTCATCCTCGCGGCGCTCACGTATGTGCTGAAGCTGCCGGGCTTCGCGCAGGCGATGGTCACCGCGGTCGCCATCCTGCTGCTGCCCGCGGACACGCTCGCGCATCTCGTGGAGCGGCCGGTTGTCGTCAGGATGGTCCAGCGGGTAACCGGCTGCCTGATCGCGGGTGTGATCGCCCTCGCGTTGCTGCCGCTCACGCAGGGCAACGCGTTGCTGTGCATCGTTGCGCTGTCCGTCGGCGTGTGGGCAGGGTGTCATGTGCAGACGGGCAGCGAAGGGGCAAGCTACGTCGGCCGCCAGTTCACCATCGCCTTCATCATGGTGTTCGTGCAGGACCATCACTGGTCGGCGAATCCGGTGCCCGCGCTGATGCGGCTTTCCGGCATCCTGACGGGCATCGTCGTGCTCGCGTGCGTGATCCTCGCGACGAGCCGCTGGCGTGCCGCCACGCGGGCGCCAATGGATGCCGCCGGCTGATGTGCGTCATGCCGTCCTTCCTTCGTGTCACACGAAAGGAAAGCACCGCGACACAACGACTGCCGGAAATTTGTCGTCGCTGAACCTAACCGTTAATATCGGACGAAAGCCCGAGCCCGCCCCGTGCGTCATGCATGATCGCGGCGTCCCGGCATACCGGTAGCACGGCCTCGCTATCGAAACGGCTTCTGGAGAAGTGCAATGGTTCGGCTGGTGATGATCCTGCTCGGTGTCGACTATCTGCGCACGCGCTGGCGACCGTTATTGACGGCGGGCGGGATCAGCGTGATCGTCGGCGTCTTCATCTTCATCGATGCGCTCGACAACGCGCTGTATTTCCCGATCACGCCGTTCGCGCTGCTGCTCCTCGCGGAGGGCCTCGCAACGCTCGCCGTCGCGTGGACGGGCATGGGCGGCCAGCGCACGCTGCGCTACGTGAAGGGCGGAGCGTTCAGCATCGCGGCGCTCCTGATTCTGGCCGGCGATCATCACGGCAATTTCATTCTCTCGCTGATTTTCGGCACGCTCTTTCTCGCTGACGGCCTGCTGCAGATCGTGTCCGCGAAGGTCGTGCGCTTTCGCACGTGGCGTCTCGCGATGGCGGGCGGCATCGTCGAAATCGCGCTCGCGATCTTTTTCTACCAGCCGTTTCCGACCTGGTATGTGGGCACGGTGCCATATTGTCTCGGGCTCGGTCTGATGTTCGGCGGCTGGAACATGATCCTGCTCGCCTCGCGCGTGCGGCGGCTCGCAGCGAATCCGGCCGTGGGACAGGAAGCCGCCGCGCAGGTCGCGAGCGCGACGCCGCGCGAGCGGCAAAAACGCGGCGGCGTCGAGTGGGACGGGCCGCCCGCGCCCGGCGAACCCGCGCTGACGGTTCACGTGTGGACGCCGGTCGGATCGTCGAAATCGGAAGCGCGCCGCCAGTTGATCGTCGACCGGTACATTGCCGCCGTGGACCGCAACGGCGTGATCTCGACGGGCCACGCCGCGCTCGAATCGCCGGAAGGCATCTATATCAGCCTGTATCCGGGCGTCGAGATCGACCGCTCGCCCGACGACTTCACCCGGATCCTGCGCGCCACGCGCGAGAACGACGTGCCCGGCGTGTTTCAGCCCGACTACGAAACGGAATCGAAAGCGTGGTGTCCATCGACGGTTCAGGTGCGTATCCGCAATTACGATCCCGAGCGGCTGCGCCGGTTCTGGGAAGCGTATCGCCAGGACGCCACCTACAACCTGACCTACCGGAATTGCTCGAGCACGGTTTCGCGCGCGCTGGAAGCGGCCATCGAGGGCGCGTCGGCGCGCGTCTGGCAACGCTCGGGCGGCTGGCGGCCGTTCGTGCGCGTGCTGACCACGCCCGAGCTCTGGGTCGCGGCGCAGATCCGCAAGCGCGCGGCGACCATGGCGTGGACGCCCGGCCTCACGCTCGATTACGCACGCGCGCTCAGCATGCTGGCCGATCCGCGCCCGTCAGGCTGGGGCAAGATGGCGCGGCTCGCGCTGCAACGGATGTATCGCTCGCGGCAGCAATGGCGCGAGGAAGAAAAAGCCGCCGGGGAAGGCCGCAGCCCGAAGCCGGCGGACACGGCAGGCGGAGAGATCTAGCAGGGTTTGAAAAGCGCCCGGTCATGACGACCGAAGCAGTGTTCGCGAGATTTGAGCATGCCGTTTGCTGTTGAATTATTCGCTGGGTGAGGTTCACCGAGGAAAATGTAACCCGTAGTAACGGTTACGTTACGCCCTGCTGCACCCACGAATCAGTCGGTCCGCCACAGCAGCCATTCTGGTCGGTAGGACGTTCGCCAACAGGCTACTTGCGCAGGGCGAGTCCTGGAAACCGTCCAGATGCTTCCAGGCCATGCCGGGCTGGATCATGTCATCCATATATCGACCACGACCCTATCCGCGCATGCATGGCGCTGAGACTGCTTTCTGACGCCGTCCTCCCAGAGCATGGCGATGCCTGAAGCGCAACGCGGTTGCAGCCGATAAACCTCGACAGATGCCACAGGAGAAAGGTCGCAAAAGGTTGCATATAGAAACCTTTTGGCTTATGATTGTGACGTCGCGTAGATAGGGCGTTCATGATGGCAATCGCACTCAAACTGTCAGACGAACTGGTCGAAATTGCGAAGCCGCACGCGGCGGCGAAGCATCGTTCGGTTCCCAAGCAAATCGAGCATTGGGCACGACTCGGGAAGGCTGTCGAAGACAACCCCGATATGCCCGTGAAGTTCATTCAGGACACGCTTTTGGCCGTTGAGGAGGCAAATGCGGGGCAAACGGCTGAGTATCAGTTCTCTTCGTGATGACGGCCAGTATTCGAGCTACACCAACCTTCGAACGTGCTGCCAGGAAACTGCATACCCGAGACAAAAAAGTGCTGGACGATGCAGTACGGGAAATCGCGGCGAATCCGGATATAGGCGTCGCGAAGAAAGGGGACCTGGCGGGCGTCTACGTCCACAAGTTCAAGATCAACAAGCAGGAAGTCTTGCTCTCGTATCAGCACACACCGAGCGAGTTAATCCTGCTGAGCCTGGGTTCGCACGAGAATTTTTATCGCAACCTCAAGCGCTAGAAAAGCAGGATGACCGGCAAACCTGACCTCCCGCTCCAGCGGCACATGCCCCCACCGCGCGCATGACGCATCGCGCAGGCGAGGTCGCTACGCTGGCCTCCCCCCGCCCGACAGCGCATACTCGAACCACGCACTGACCGCACCGATCATCCTGCCGGCGCCGGTGTTCCGGCCGCGCCGGCCCCATGTCATCGGGCATGCGGATTGCTCAGGCTCGTTCCATGTTGCTGAAGCCGCTTCGCGCGGCGCGGCGCCCTTTCACCGGAACCCTGACTCATGAAGCTCCCGCCGCCGAACGGAAGGCCCAATCGCGTGTATCCGCCCCACACACCGACGCTGCACGGACTTGCGTCGGTGGTCACCGGGGTCGTGGTGGTCAGCGGGTTGTACTTCGGGCGCGCCGTTCTCATTCCGATCATCCTGTCGGTCCTGCTCAGCTTTCTGCTCGCGCCGCTCGTCACCACGCTGCGCCGCCTGCACATGGGCCAGTTGCCGTCGATCTTCATCGCAGTGTTCTTCGCACTGGCCATGCTGCTCGGCGCGGGCGCGCTGATCGGCGCGCAGATCGTCCAGCTCGCCGCCGACCTGCCGCAGTATCAGGCGGCCATCGAACGCAAGATCGAAACGGTGCAGGAGAAAACGGTCGGCCGCGCCGACGTCATGCTAAGCCGCGCCGCCAGCGCGCTGCAACGGGTCGCGCCTTCGCTGCCCGGGCCGCGCGCGACCGGCCGCCCCGCCCGTGGCACGCCCGCCGTGCCGATACCGGTCGAGGTCCACGAACCCGCGCCGACGCCCCTCGGACTTGCGCAGCGCGCGTTCTCCCCGGCCATCGCGCCGATCGAGACGACGTTCATCGTGCTCGTCGTCACGATCTTCATCCTGTTGCAACGCGAGGACCTGCGCGACCGTCTGATCAGCCTGTTCGGGTCGAGCGACCTGCATCGCACCACCACGGCCATCGACGACGCCGCCGTGCGCCTGTCCCGCTATTTCGTCGCGCAACTCGCGCTGAATCTCGGCGTGGGTGCGGTCATCGCGCTCGGGCTCGTGCTGCTCGGCGTGCCGGGCGCGCTGCTCTTCGGCGTGATTTCCGCGCTGCTGCGCTTCGTGCCGTATATCGGCATCTGGATCGCCGCGCTCCTCGCGGTGTGTCTTGCCGCCGCCATCCAGCCGCAATGGACGATGGCCGTATGGACGCTGGTGCTCTTTATCGTCATCGATCTGGTGGCCGGCCAGGTTCTCGAGCCGCTTCTGTATGGGCATCGGTCGGGGTTGTCGCCGCTCGCGGTGATCGTCGCGGCGATTTTCTGGAGCTGGTTGTGGGGGCCCGTCGGTCTCGGGCTGTCGACGCCGCTCACCCTGTGCATCGTCACGCTCGGCCGCTACGCCGACCTCCTCAACTTCCTCTCCGTGCTGCTCGGCGACCAGCC
>CALFSF010000144.1 GCA_937917025.1 uncultured Paraburkholderia sp. | reverse complement strand
CGTTGAATTCAGTCCCGCCGGGGCATCCCTGAATGCGATCCAGATGTCCGCCGCGTCCCGGCCTTCCGCGCTGTATTTCGACGCCACGACTCGACAGCTCATGGCCGGCGACGAGGGGCCCGACATGAACATCAAGATATTCAGTGTCGCCGGCAGGCCCGTTCAGGTCGGCACATTCGGCATTCAGGGCGGGTATCTCGACACGACGGCCGGCATCAAGGGTCAGGTCGGCGACAAGCGATTCACCCGCGTGGCCGGCATCGGCAAGGACGCTGCTGGCAACCTGTACGTCCTCAACAACCCATGGGGAGGAACCTGGGACCTCGGCCGCAACGGCACGACCGACCTTCACGCCTACGACAGCTCGGGCAACCTGCGATGGAAACTTCAGGCGCTGAACTTCGAAGGCAACGGCGCGCCCGACCCCGGCACGGACGGCGCGTACTTCTATGGTGGCTTCAACGTCTACAGCGGCACCGCTGGAGGAACATTCGTAGCGAACACCGTCGATCCGGTCGACTATCCGTCGGATCCACGCATCGACATCAACGACGGTCAGCGCGGCCAGCATTTCGCGCAAATCGCCACCGTCGGTTCAAACCGGATCCTTGTCGCATCCGGTCAGAATCCCGGGATCTTCTACTTTTTCCATTTCAATGCGGCCAATGGCTACATCGCGATACCGGACACCTCGCTGCCGGGTACGGCGTTCAACACGACTGCACCCGTCACGGGCGGATTTTCTCTCGACAGCAATGGGAACATCTGGGCCGGCCTCGACAGGACGAACCATATCTACTACTACCCGCTGACTGGATTCGATGCCGATGGCAAGCCGTCCTGGGGTGCAGCCGTCACGTACTCCACGCCGATGTCCATCAGGCCGATGACGCGAATCATCTACCTCGCGGATAGCGACACGATGATCCTGGCGCAAGGCATTGTCGGCAGCACAGACTGGACGTCGATCGGCACGAGGATCGAGGTGTATCACGGCTGGCGCGCGGGAAACCAGAAATCGCCGAATCCGGTGATCAACATCGCCAACCCCAATCCCAAGTCGATCACGGCGGCCGGCAACTATCTGTTCGTCGGATACGTACACACCGTACCCGACATCGACGCATTCAATCTCAACACAGGCAGCCTGGACGCTACGTTGACCAACACCAGTCCCGCCAGCGTGGACATCGGTAACGACGTGGATTCGATGTATGGCCTCAGGTCGTACCTGCGATCGACCGGGGAGTACGTCATCACGAAGGACAACTACAACGACTCCAGCATTATTGTTTATCGCTGGACGCCTGGCTGAACCGGAGCGGCGACGGCTTCGCCGCTCACCCTCACTTCACCGCGCCCAGCGCCAGCCCCTTGACCAGATACCGCTGCAACCACGCGAACACGACCGAAACGGGCAACGTGGCGCACAGCGTCGCGGCCATCACGAGATGCCATTCGACGACATACTTGCCCGCCACCATGTCCGTCACCTGCACGGTCAGCGTCTTGTTCTCCGGCGAACGGATGAGCGTATAAACCACGGCAAACTCGTTCCACGCATTGATGAACGTGAAGATCGCGGTCACGACGATCGCGGGCACCGCCAGCGGCAGGAACACCTTGAAAACCGCCTTCGTCCGGCTGCAGCCCTCGAGCCATGCCGACTCCTCGAGATCGCGTGGCACGGTCTGGAAATACGACGACAGCATCCACACGGCAAACGCGATGTTGAACGCCGCGTAGGAAACGATCACGCCGATCTTCGAATCGACCAGATTGCCGTCGCCATAAGGAATCATCGCGGCGAGCCGGAAGAGACCCACCACCAGCAGAATCGGTGAAAGCATCTGCGTGACGAGCAGGAACTGGCGATACACGCCGCGTCCCTTGAACGGAAAGCGTGCAAGCGCGTAGGCCGCGGGCAGGCTGACAGCCAGCGCCAATGCTGTCGAAAGCAGGCTGATCACCGTGCTGTTGCGCAACGCCACACCGAAGTTCGCCGCCGTCCACATATCGACGAAGTTCCGCCACTGCCAGTGCACCGGCAGCCAGCGCGCCGGATAGACGAACACTTCGTTGGCGGGCTTGAGCGCGGTGAACAGCATCACCGCGAACGGAAACAGAATCACGATAACCAGCGGCGTAAGCGCGAGCCAGCACCAGAGCGTGCGTTTCATCTTGATGCTCATGCGAGGTCTCCTGATGATTTCGGCTGGAGGCGCAGATACACCATCGAGAAAATGAACAGCATGACCAGCATGATGAGCGAGACGGCGGCCGCCTGGCCGGGCCGCCCAAGCCTGAAGCCAAGTTCATACAGATAGGTCACGAGAATGTGCGTGCCGTTGTCGGGTCCGCCCTGCGTCATCACCCAGATGATCGGGAACGAGTTGAACACGTAAATCACGTTCAGCAGGATTGCCATGTTCACGAACGGGCGCAGCAGCGGTAGCGTCAGCTTGCGGAACATCTGCCACGCGCTCGCGCCATCCATGCGCGCCGCTTCGTAAATGTCGCCCGGCACCGACGACAGGCCGCCAAGCAGGATCGTCACGGTAAAGGGAATGGACACCAGAATCCCGACCAGGATTTCGACGATGAACGCGAGCCCCGGCGTGGCGAGCCAGTGAATCGGGCCGGAAATCAGGCCTAAACGCTGAAGCGTCACATTGACCATGCCGTAGTCGTCGTTGAACGACCAGCGCCAGACAACGGCCGTCATCGTCAGCGAAACGGACCACGGCAACATCACGATCGTGCGCGCAATGCCGCGACCGTGGAAATCCTGGTTGAGCACCAGCGCCACCGGCACCGACGCGAGGATCGTGCCGCCCACGACGCACACGGTCCACACGAGCGTGCGGCGCACCACGTCGAGAAACACGGGATCGGTAAAGATCGCGTAGAAGTTTTCCAGCCCGATGAAGTCGCGGATCGCACCAAAGCGCGATACCTCATGCACGGACTGCCACACGATGCTGAAAACCGGATAGCTGATGATGAAGAGCGCGAGGACGAGGCTCGGCGCAATCAGCAACCAGGGCGCCGAAAGGCGGGGAAAAGCGGGACGGCTCATGCGTGCTCGATCAAAAGAGGCGCCGGCCATGATGCAATATCACGCCGGCGCGCCAGAATGGGCCGATCAAGGCGGGGCTCGAACTGCTTCGACTGCTAAACGCTACGTTCGCCCGGGCCCGGAAAACTGCGAACGGGCCGCGCTCAAGGCATGCAATGCTTCGAGGCGGCCCGCTACATCAATGACCCAGCGCCTTGTTCGCCTGCGTGGCCGCGTTGTTCAACGCGTCCGCCGGCTTGGCCTTGCCGAGGTAAATCGCCTGCATCGCGTCGGTCACGGCCTTCGCGGTGTCTTCCCAGCCCGTTACCGTCGGTGCGAACTTCGCGGTCGGCAGCAGCGCGACGAATGCCTTCGTGTCCGGATCGTTGAACACCGGATCGGTCGCTTCAGCCTTCGTCGTCGGCAGGAAACCTTCCGTGCTCGTGAACTCGACGCGCGGCTGCTTCGTGAACAGGAAGTCGAGGAACTTCCACGCGTCCTTTTTCACCTTCGAGTTCTTGAACATCACGATCGAATCGGTGACGGCGTACGTGGCGGCCTTCGTGCCCATCGGCACCGGATCGATGCCGTACTTCAGGTTCGGCGCTTCCTTCTTGATCTGCTTGGCGAGGAACGGCGCGGAAATCACCATCGCGACGCGGCCCTGCTTGAACAGGTTCTGCACGTCTTCACGGCTGTAGCCGGTCACGCCGGGCTGCGTCAGGCCTTCGTCGATCATCTGCTTGTACATCGTCGCGGCCTTCACGCCAGCCGGCGAATTGAACGCTGCCTTGCCGTCCTTGCCGAGCACTTCGCCGCCTTCGGTCCACAACGCGTAGTAGAAGTACACGTCCGTTTCGATTTCCTTGCCTTGCAGGCCGAAGCCGGCGACGCCCTTCGCCTTCAGCTTCTTCGACGCATCGATCACGTCGTTCCACGTTTTCGGGCCGTTCGGATAGCCGACCGAGGCAAGCAGGTCCTTGTTGTAGTACAGCGCGCGTGCGGATGCGGCGATCGGCAGGCCGTACGTCTTGCCGCCGATCTCGCTCGGTGCGAGGAACGGGCCGATGAAGCGCGACTTGAACGACGCGTCCATGTAGCCGTCGAGCGGCTCAGCCACGTCGTCCTTCACGAAGTCCAGCAGCCAGCGCGTGCCGACGATCGCCAGATCGGCGTTGGCGTTGCCCGAGATGTCCGTTTGCAGCTTTTGTTGCAGCGTGTCCCAGTTCACGTCTTCGATCTTGATCGTGGTGCCGGGATTGGCCTTTTCGAACTCCTTGGCCATTTTCTCGAAGTACGGCGCGGTCGCGTCGCTGTAGTGGGCGACGGTCACCCGGACCGTATCGGCCTGTGCCGACATTGCGATACCGGCGAGGGTAAGCGCAACGGCCAGCTTGCCGAGCGT
This sequence comes from uncultured Paraburkholderia sp., assembly GCA_937917025.1. Classification (GTDB taxonomy): domain Bacteria; phylum Pseudomonadota; class Gammaproteobacteria; order Burkholderiales; family Burkholderiaceae; genus Paraburkholderia. The sequence continues at coordinate 18,785 of CALFSF010000144.1, read as the reverse complement.
AAGTGAAGCACGTGCATGCAACGACATTTTCGTCTCTCCTGGGGTGGTCTGCCGCCGTAGCCGGCCGCTGGGTTTGGATTGTTTGAAAAAATCCTACAGGACGAAAAAATAGTTGTCACGTAGGGTTCGCCATATTTTTTATCCAGGCGATTTGTGCTTAATATGCTGTAAAGAAGCGATATTTTGTGCAGTGCAGGAATGCGCGAGACAAAAGCCGCGAGGCAGGAAAGCCCGCCAGGCGCCGTGTTTGTAGGAAATTTACAGGCGTCGCAAGGCAAAAACAACGAGAGACGGCGGCCGTCGCGAAAGAGGCGGCAGGCACGAATCAGGGAGCAGTTTTACGGGCAGTCAAGGCGTCGCCGCATGCGAAACGGCGCGCAAAAGCAACATCGGCGAGGACGGACATGAATCGCGTGGTCTTGGTGACGGGTGCCTGCGGCGGAATCGGCAGGGTGTTGTGCAGGCGCTTTGTGGAACAGGGCGACACGGTGCTGGCGCTCGATATCGACGCGGCAGCGCTTGCCACGCTGGCCGCTGAACCCGGCGCCGCGCGTGTAATACCGGTGGCGGTCGACATCGGCGACGCCGCGGCGGTGCGCGACGCGGTGGCAAAAGCCGTGGCGGAGCGCGGGCCGGTCGACGTGGTGGTCGCCAACGCGGGCGCGGCCGAAGGCCTGACGCTCGCAAAAACCGACGCCGCCAGCTGGCAGCGCGACGTCCATCTGAATCTGAACGGCACGTATCACACGGTCGAGGCGGTGCGCGCATCGATGATCGAGCGCGAGCGCGGCGTGCTCGTGCTGATCGGCTCGGTGAACGGCATGGCGTCGCTCGGGCACCCGGCGTATAGCGCGGCCAAGGCGGGCCTCATCAGTTATACGAAGGCGCTTGCGCTGGAGCTGGGGCGCTACGGCATCCGCGCGAACATTGTCTGTCCGGGCACGGTCAAGACACAGGCGTGGCAGGCGCGCGTCGACAGGAATCCGCAGGTTTTCGAGGCGCTCAAGAAGTGGTATCCGCTGCGCGACTTCGCGACGCCCGACGATATCGCCGACGCGGTGCTGTTCCTCGCGTCGCCGGCGGCGCGGGTGATCACGGGCGTGGCGTTGCCGGTGGACGGCGGCCTGATGGCGGGCAACCGCATGATGGCGGAGGAGCTGACGCTGGAGCAGTTCTAGGCCGAAGCCCCGGTGTTAAGGATTGAAGCAGTTAAAGCAGTTAAAGCGGTTCGAACGATGAACGTCGCGCACCACGCGCGGCGCCCTGGATCCTGACGAGGACAGCATGGCAGCAGTGCAACTGAGCGGCATTTTCAAGCGCTACGGCGATACGCAGGTCGTGCATGGCATCGACCTTCATATCGAAGACGGCGAGTTCGTCGTGCTGGTCGGCCCTTCGGGCTGCGGCAAGAGCACGCTGATGCGCATGGTGGCCGGTCTCGAGGAGATCAGCGGCGGCGAGCTGATGATCGGCGGCACGCGGGCGAACGCGCTTGCGCCGCAGGAACGCAATATTTCGATGGTGTTCCAGAGCTACGCGCTTTATCCGCATCTGTCGGTGTACGAAAACATCGCGTTCGGGCCGCGCATCCGCAAGGAGTCGGAGAAGCATTTCAAGCCGCGTATCGAGGCGGCCGCGAAGATGCTCAATCTCGGCAGCTATCTGGACCGTCTGCCGCGCGCGCTCTCGGGCGGCCAGCGTCAGCGTGTCGCGATGGGCCGCGCGGTGGTGCGCGAGCCGTCGCTGTTCCTGTTCGACGAGCCGCTTTCGAACCTCGACGCCAAACTGCGTGTGCAGATGCGCACGGAAATCAAGGCACTGCATCTGCGCCTGAAGAACACGATCATCTACGTCACGCACGACCAGATCGAGGCGATGACGATGGCCGACCGCATCGTCGTGATGAACGCGGGCCGTATCGAGCAGGTCGGTCGTCCGCTTGAACTTTACGATCGTCCGGCGAACCTCTTTGTTGCGAGCTTCCTCGGTTCGCCTTCTATGAATTTCGCGGAAGGCTCGATCGTGCAGGGCGACCTGGGCTTCGCGCTCGCGCTTTCCGACGGCCATGTGATTCCGCTGCCGGAGGCCGCGAAAGCTTATGCGGCGCCGGGCGCGCGCGTGACGCTCGGCATCCGGCCGGAACACATCGAAACGGATACCGCGGCGCACACGGGCGTGGCGATGCAAGTGGAAGTCGTCGAGCCGACGGGCGCGGAAACCCATCTGTACGGGCAAATTGGCGGCAGCACGTGGTGCGTCACGACGCGTCAGCGCTCGACGGTCGAGCCTGGCCAGCGTGTCGCGCTTGGGCTGCCCGCCGGACATCTGCATCTGTTCGACACGGGCAGTGGTGCCAGGCTTGGCTGAATCCGCGTGTTGCCGGAGCCGTCGAAGCCATGACGGAACGCGGAGTTTTTAACCCAACAGGAACCCACGGGTGTCCGCTCCGAACCTGATTCCCCATATCCGCAACACGCTTGCATCGCTGCGGCCGGCCGAACGCAAGGTCGCCGACATGGTGCTCGGCGACGTCGACTTCGCGATGCGCGCGAGCATCACCGAACTCGCGCAGCGCGCCGACGTCTCGGAGCCCTCGGTGACGCGCTTCTGCCGCGCGATCGGCGCACACGGGCTGCGCGACTTCAAGATGCTGCTCGCGCAGAGCGTCGCGGGCGGGCTGCCGTATGCGTCGACCGCCGTCGCGCGCGACGACGACCTGCAAACGCTCTTCGACAAGGTCAGTGAAGCGGCGGTACAAGGCATCACGCACGCGCGCGGCGCACTGGAACCCTCGGCGGTCGAAGCTGCGATTTCGGCGATTGCCACGGCGCGGCGCGTGTATTTCTTTGGCGTCGGTTCGGGCTCGGGGCTCGCGGTGCAGGACGCGGCGTTGCGTTTTCTGCGGCTCGACATCGCGGCAAGCGCATTCACCGACGGCCATCTGCAACGGCTTTACGCGGGCCTGATGGAACCCGGCGACGTCGCGTTCGCGATCTCGCATTCGGGACGCAGCGTCGAAGTCAACGAAAGCATCCAGATCGCGAAGGAGCGCGGCGCGACAACCATCGGCCTGACGAACGTCGGCTCGCGTCTCGCGTGGCTCGTGGACATCCCCTTGCTTCTGCGCGTGCCGAACGCGATCGATCCGAATACACCGGGCGTGTCGCGCATCGTGCATCTGTGCATCATGGACGCGCTCGCCATCGGCGTCGCGCTAAGGCTGGGTCCGAAGACACTCGAGAAGATGCGGCATGCCAAAGCAAGGCTGTCGCAGGAAGCCGGGCCGCCTTCCTCCGATACGCCCTGAAGCATCGTTCGACTGTGGCCGGGAATCGCGCTTTCCTGCACCGGCTCGCGATCATGCGCACCGCGAGTTCATGTGGTTGCATGGCGCGCCCGTGCGGTGCAGTGCGGTTCGGGCTTTGACGGACGCCTTTCAGTAGATCCAGGGGAGCAGCCGGCGCGAATGTCGCCGGTACTCCGCATAGACTTCACCAAATTCGCTGGCGAGCGCGGCTTCTTCGATCTTGATGCGCCTGATCATCACGCACAAGACCGGCAGGAACGCGACGGCCAGGCTTACCCGGTTGTTGAGCGCGAGACCATAGCCGAGAAAGCTGACGAGCAGGCCGGTATAGGCCGGATGGCGCACCCACCGGTAAGCGCCGCGGGTGATGAGCGCGTGTCCTTCGCGAATCGCGACGTTGTAAGTGAAGAAGCGACCGAGCGTCACGATCGAGACGATCCGCAGCAGCATGCCAATCAGGATCACGGCGATGCCGACGTAGCGGAATTCCGCCACGCGGACGATGGGGAAATCCGTGAAGTACGCGATGAGCGCGGCCACGCCGATCGACGACACGGTGGTGAACCAGATGACGACAAGCGTGCGCCGGTCGTGGTTGCCGGCTTCCTTGCGGGACGCCCGCAGTTTCGACGACAGGACCATCTCGGTGCCGACCCACGCGAAAAACACAACGGCGAAAATGTAGTTCATAAGCGGATGACGGGTGAATCTGGCGTCGGCCAGACTGAGGGTTGACGGGTTAAGGATCGCGACACGCAACTCAGATGACAAACGCCATCAGGACGATGAGCGAGCCGGCCACGAGGCTGAACGGGGTGTAGATGAGGCGGTCCATTCGCCTGAATGGGCCGTCGCCCCTCTTCCGGAAAAAGCCGAAGTGGCGAAAATCGCCGACGGCGCGCACGAGCAACGTCGCGCCGAGCAGGATCACGGCCACCTGAAGAACCGGGCGAAGCGCCGCGCGCGGGAACGGCGTGCAGATGACGTCGAGCCACAGAAGCAGCAGCGCCGAACACGCGGCCGAGCCGGCCGCGACCAGCATGATCGCGCCACGGCGAGGCTGAAAGACCGGACGCGCCCCCTCATGCGGAAGGGCAAGCCGCAGGCCACGCCGGCCGTTCATCGCCCAGTACAGATGGACGAGCGCAAACAGAAGGAACGCAAACGCGAGCGCAACGCCCGCGCAGCGCAGGCCGGTGACGTACCAGATGTGCATGTCAGTCATCGGTTCCTGGCGCGTCGCGCGCGGTCACGCGGGATGCGGGATCGGCCAGCGGCTCCTTCTTCCGCGTGATCAACGGCCATATCCGCGACTGCGCGTGATTGAACGCGACAGCAGCCTCGCGCTCCGCCGGGGGAAGATCGTCGGCGTCCAGGATGGCGTCGACCGGACACTCGATGATGCAGACGCCACAATCGATGCAGTCATCCGGATTGATGACGAGCATCTCCGGTCCTTCGTGAAAGCTGTCCGTCGGGCAAACCTCGACGCAGTCCGTATATTTGTAGCGCTCGCACGCCTGTGTGACGACATGTGTCATGAGTTGTCCTGTCAGGCTGTCATGCCGCCGTCGATCACAAAGCACTGTCCGGTGACATAGTGGCTTTGATCGCCGACGAGGTATTCGACCATAGAGCTGACGTCGCTCACGTCGCCGGCCTTACGCATGGGGATGGAGCGGCACAGGGCCACGCGCGCTTTTTCCGGCATCTCGCGCGTCATGTCCGTATCGATGATGCCAGGGGCGATAGCGTTGACGCGCACGCCGAAGCGCGCGACTTCGAGCGCCAGCGAGCGCGTGAAGCCGATCAGTGCCGCCTTGGTCGCGCCGTAGCTGGTTTGCCCGGCATTGCCCTTCAGCCCCGATACGGACGACATCATGACGACCGAGCCACTGCCGGCTTCGACCATCGAGGGGAGCAGCGCACGCGTCCAGTGAAACGCCGCGTTCAGGTTGTTGTCGACGACCGCGAGCCAGGCTTCGGCGGCCATGCCGAGGAAAGCGCCATCGCGCGTGATGCCGGCGTTGTTGATGAGCGCATGCGGCGCGCCGTACCGGGTAACCCACGCCTGCGCCAGCGCCGCGACCGCCACGCGGTCCGTGCCGTCGCATTGCACCGCGTCGACACGGCGGCCTTGCTGCTGGCAGTCGTTCGCGAGACGGCGTGCCGCGTCACTGGAATGAACGTACGTGAAGACGACGTGATAATGCCGCGACAGTTCGCGTACGAGCGCCTCGCCGATGCCGCGGGCGCCGCCGGTTACCAGTAACCACGGCCGTTTCTGTTGAGTCATGTGAAATCCTTCGCTGTCTGGAACCCGAGCATCGCGCCGTAGCCGATCGTCGCTTCGTATCCGCCGCCCGACACCCACTGGCTGACAAAGCGCAGGTTGTCGACCGGAAGCCTTCGCGAGGGCGCGTGTTTCGTCGAGGGTGGTTCGACGAGTGCGCCATAGCCCGACCCATGGGTGTTGTTCGTGTAGCGCAGGCAGGTGCGCGGCGTTGACAGTTCGACGTAGCGAACGTGTCCTTGCATGTCCGGGAAGTGTTCGAGCAGGCGGCCGAGCAGGGCATCCCGCGCGCGCGCCTTCTTGCCGCGATAGGCGTCGGTCTTGCGCTCCGGCCAGTGATGGATCGTGTCGAGCGCATTGACGACGATGACGTGGCCGGCTGTCGGGTCAAGCGCGTGATAGTTCGTCACCTCGACCGACGAGTCGTGCCAGTACGCCTGTTCGCTCAACGCGGCCTCAGCCGGCGCGCGGCGCGCACAGGTCCGGGCCTCGCATGCCGTTTCGGGATCGCGCGCGAGCAGCATGGTTTCGGCGTCGACCAGACCGTAACGGGCTGGCGGCGCGTCGAGCACGGCGTAGAGCGTCGTGGTTGAACTGGCTGCGTGCGTCGCGGTGTGTGCGGTGATGGGCGTGTCGAACCCAGGCAGCGTCCGGTCGACGAGATGCTCCAGCGCGTAAAGCGGCGACGTGTTGACGATCACTTCGTCAGCATGGAAATGACCGATATCCGTGACGACGCCCGTCGCGCGCATCGACGTGCGGTCGATCGCGATCTGCTGGACTTCGGCGCGGGTGACGACACGCCCGCCGCCACGTTCGATGCGGCGAACCAGCGCGGCGGTGAGCGCGCTCGATCCACCTCGCAGATACGCGGAGCCGCCGAACAGCGCGGCATACCAGACGTGCAGAAAGTACAGATAGCTCGTCTGTTCCGGGAACGCGCCGACGTAAATGCACGGCAGCGCAAGTATTTCACGCAGCGTCGGCGCCGCGATGCGCTCGTGGATCGCATCGCGCGTCGAGCGTGTTTTCAGCACGGTATGTGCATATCGCAGACGTTTGAGGTCGGGTTCGTATTCGCCGGACAGCGTGCGAAACTGCATGTACCCGTCGTATCCGTACGTGCTGATTTCGTCGAAAACGGTTTGCAGCCCCGCTGCACAGTCGGGGAAGCGTTGTTGCAGCGCTTCAAGAACGGCGTGTGGATCTTTGGTCAGCGTGATGCGGGTGTCGCCGGCGCACGCCCTGAAGAGCGTGTCCGGAAAGACGGGCTCAAGTTCGTCGAGCACGCGCAGGCGCTTCAGCATCTCGCGCAGGTTGCCGTCCGGCCCCATGCCGGTCAGCTTGTGCAGGCTGACGTCGAAGCGCGCGTGGTGCTTCGGGCGGGCGAACTGCGTCGCGTATCCGCCCGGAATCCGGTGCTTCTCGAGCACCACGATGCGTGTGCCGGGACGCGTTTCGAGCAGGCTCGCCGCATACGCCAGCGCCGTGATGCCGGAGCCGACGCATACGACGTCGAATGACTCGCTCATTGCGAAAGACCGAGTTCGACGAACCAGTCTCGCTGCTCCTTGAACCGTCGGGCGTTGAGCATCGCATTGTTCGGCGACGTGCGGATCGAGCGGACCACGTCCGGATCGTTGACGTTGGCGGGAAACGGAAAGCTCAGATGCGCGGCGATCTCCGGATTGAACGTCAGCAGGCCAATGAAGTTGTTCAGCACGGGCCGGAACTGCTCGCGCACGATCGCCTGATCTTCGTGCGAGGCACTATTGAAAAAGCCTTCGACGATGCGCCGGCCGAACGTGATGTGACGGATTTCCTCGACGTGATGTGCATGAAACATCTTGCGCGTGAGCGGCTCGATACCCTCGTCTTGCGTGCTGGACATGGCGACCAGTTCGGCGGCCCACTCTATCGTCAACGTCCACAGAATGCCGATGGCAGGATGAAGCGTGGGGAGCTTTGCCAGCAGCGCCGCGTAAGGACCCGACGGCGGCGCGAACAGGTTGAGACCGGCGAGTTTCATGTAACGCCGGAACATCAGCGTATGAATGACCTCCTCTTTCGGGAAGATCATCAGGTACTCGTAGATTTCCGGACTGAGCCGTTCGTGATACGTGTTGACGTAGCCGACGTAGAGCGGCGGCAGCGTCTGCTCCAGCCAGATGAACATCGACACGTCGCGCGCCGTTTCCTTCCACAGCAACTCGCGACGTTCGGACTCGCCAAGCGCGTCCCAGTACGGCGTGCCATAGATCCACGAGGTGTTGTCCGACTTGGGCGGCAGCGAGAGATCGATTCCGTCCTGCCACGGCAGAACGCCATCGACGTCCATGAACGACCGATGCGACGCCTGCACGAGCTTTCTGATGTTCTCGTGCTTCTGTTTGGACAGGCAGAACGGGTCCCCTGCATTGATGGCGACTGCTTCAAGCGGATTGCGGGTAGCGGTGTTCATCGTCAGGCCTCCTCGGTTGCGGCTGCCGCGCCGATATACGTGCATAGCTGTCCGAGCGTGCGGATCTGCTTTTCGAAGAGCGCGGGCGACAGCGCCACGCCAAACTCGCGTTTCACGCCGACCTGGATTTCGACGTAGTCGAGACTGTCGAGACCCAGTTCATCGATGCTGGTTTCCTGCTGGATCTCGCTGGGCTCAAGGTCCTTGATCTCGACGATCATGTTCTGGATAAACTCAAACACAGTGCTGACATCAGACATTTTCTCGTTGCTCCAGTTGCTTCGCTGATGAACTCAGCGGGGAAATCATGAGAGCCACCGTGGTTCTCAACAGAAACTGCGTACCGGCATACGCGCTCAAGGTCGCCTGAACGACGCAACCCTCCTGCCCGCTGCCGGTAATGACGGGTGTATCGATGTCGCAGCGGATTGCATCGGCTTCGCCGTATGCACTGGTCGAATCGATATCCACGCGCTGGATTTCAGCGGAAATCACCGTCGAGTGGTGTGTCTGCAGGACGGTCGCGTGTTGCATGAGGTCGTCAACGGAACGGGCGCACGCGAAGCCGGCAAAGTCGCTAACTTGCGCGAAGAGGCCGGGCTGGCGTAGCAGCGCGCTAAAGAGCAACGCGTCGAGCAGCAGCCATGCGCTGGCCGGGCCGTGAGACGTGGCCGGCCATAGCGCGATTGCGGCGGCGCGCTCCGCTCGTGAAATCGAAAACGAATGCCACGCGTGCTCGCCGCCGCAGATTCCAATGGATTCGCGTTGCGACCCATTGCGGGTTGACAGCGGGCGCAGATGACCGGTCATGCACGGCGTGTTGCGCTCTTCGTCTGCAACCGTGAAATTGAGGCCGTTGCCGCGCGATTCGATGGCGAAGCGATAAACGGCGTTCCTGAGAACCGGCGCGCGCAACACGGCCTTGAACACCAGCGCGCCTTCCGGCCATTCACGGCGCCTCGCTTCCTGAAACAGTGCTGCCTTTACGTCGAGCATCACGCGCATGCCGTGAACGGGCACGGCCTTCAGGTTCAGCCGCGCGGCGCGCGCAAGGTCGAAATGGACCGGATTGAAATCGCCCGAGAATTCGGCCCACGCCTGCAGGTCGGCTGTGTTGTAACGGAGTGCGGTCATGGCACGAACCGTTCGATGACAAGCGCCGCGTTGGCGCCGCCGAAGCCGAACGAGAGGTTCATCGTCGTGTCGACCTGCGCCTCACGGTGTGTGTTCGGAACGTAGTCGAGATCGCATTGCGGATCAGGATCGGCCAGGTGGATTGTCGCCGGGACAATGCCGGATTCGATCGTTTTCAGGCAGACGATGGTTTCGAAACTGCCAGCCGCGGCGATCAGGTGGCCGGAGTACGACTTCGTGCTCGACACGGGAATGCGGTACGCGTGCTGGCCAAGCGCTGCCTTGATCGAAGCCGTTTCGTTGACGTCGTTGAGCGGCGTCGACGTGCCGTGTGCGTTGATGTAATCGATCTGGTCAGCGGACTTTCCCGCGTCGGCCAGTGCCGCCCGGATCGATTCGATGCGCGCGAGCATGTCTTCCGCCGGCGCCGTGAAATCGCGCGCGTCGGAGTAGCTGCCGTAGCCGGTGATTTCTCCAAGAATGCGGGCGCCGCGACGCAGGGCGGATTCCATCTCCTCGAGGCACACAACGGCCGCACCTTCCGACAGGACGAAGCCGCTGCGCGCTCCGCTGAACGGACAGCAGGCTTTCGACACGTCAGCCTGTTCCTTGGTGAGCGCCTGCAGGATGTCGATGTTCCAGACGTTGGTGCGTGCGTTGAGCGCCTCGGCGCCGCCCGCGAGCATCATCCTCGCGCGGCCCTGGCGGATGACCTCGACGGCGTCGCCGATGGCGATCGTGCCCGTTGCGCAGGCGGCGACCGGCGTGTTCTGATAGCCGCGCAGATTCCACATCAGGCTGCACGCGGCCGTTGCCACGTTGGGCATGGTCAGCAGGCTGCCGAGCGGACTGCCGAAGCCCGTCGCGAGATAGCGGTCGTGACAGTCGTAGGCCTCGTCGAGGCCGCCCCATCCCGTACCCACGATCACGCCGCAATCGAGCGGCGAGTAGACATCGCCCGGTGCCTGCTGTTTGAACGCCATGCCGATGGCTTCCTGGGCGGCGAGCGCCGCGTAGCGCGCGAAACGTGGGAGCGCACGCCTGACCGCGGCTGGAATGGCCCGGAACTGCTTTTCGTCAATGTCGACCTTGCCGAAGAAGCGGGCTTTGATCGACGCGTCCCCCGTGTCGTGAAGACGATAGCCACATGCGTAATTCATGATGCTTTCCCAGCACGCGTCGACGCGGTTGCCAAGAGGCGTCACGCTGCCGTAGCCAGTGACCACGACTCGACGGGCAGGGTGGTTCGAGTTACCACGGGAAGAGTTGTTCATGCGGAAAAGGAGTCCGTTCTATACGCAGAAGAATCGGTGGGCCGCCAGTGCTTCCTGTTATCGCGGTCCGTAAATCGATGCTTCTTTGACTGTGTAGGAATCCATAGTGTATGAACTGGGTGTTAGCCGTGTATTGACAGGAATCAGAAATGATTCGGAGAACTGTTATCCGAAATTTGAGCGAAAAGGACGGGTGTTTTTTGGAGCGTGCAGACGTTTAATGCGTAATGAATGCGCGACGTAAAGGCAATCTCGCCGGACACCGGATCGAAGCAGGTAAGGCGAGGGTATAGAGCATGGTCAGCCGGTCGTGCATAAACGGGACGCCTTGAACGTCCCGTTTCAGCGCGATCCACGCAGCATGAAAACGTTGCCTTCATACGAAGGGCAACTCATGCTAACGCGAAGCTTCACGCGATCTGCACTGACGGCACGCTCTTCATGCAGCGCAACGCGAACATCGACCGGCTGTGGCGAATGCCGGCGATCCGGTAGAGCTTCTCGCGCAGGAAGCGCTCATAGCCCGCCGTGCCATCGACAGCCACCTTGACCAGGTAGTCGTACTCGCCTGAGACCAGATACGCCTCCAGCACCTCCGGTAGCGTCGCCAGTTCGGCGCCGAAGCGGGCGAGCGCGTCGTCGTCGTGACGATTCAGCGTGACTTCGAGCAGCACGACATCGGCGAACCCGAGCTTCGCGCTATCCAGCAGCGCCACGTAGCCGCGAATGTAGCCGTCGGCCTCCAGTTGTCGCGTGCGGTTCCAGCAGGCGGTCGTGGACATGCCAACCAGTTCCGCGAGTTCCGCGTTCGAGAGCCGGGCGTTCTTTTGCAGTTCGCGCAGGATCTTGCGGTCCTGGCTGTCCAGTGGACGGTTTCGCGTGCTCATGATCGATCGTCGGAAGATTATTCAGATATTGATCATTCTAGCGGAAGAGTGTTTCGACGTAACGGCAAAATGGATGGCAATCAGGAAGCCTTTACAGGGTCGCGCCGGGTATATTTTCTACATTGCTTTCAAGCCCGGACAGCCGCGCGGGCCAACACACCCGCGCCGGCCGGCCGCCGTAGCCACACGCTACGGATCGGATGTCGTGTCGCCTTACCGCGGGCGACGCAGGAGCGCGCTTCGACGTTACCGCGTCGGACGCGGCGCCCGGCGGGTACGAAGGCATGTTCTTTTTCCCTCCGCCGTTTCTTCCCCTTCTCACGTTTTCAGCCGGCGCCCGCTCGCCACGTCCACGCGCCTTCACGCGAGCGCCGCAATTCGACGATCGACAGCGGCCCGATCTCGATTCGCCCAAACGACCCGGCCGGTACGCCAAGCGCATGAACGAGCGCTGCACGAATCACGACCGCATGCGTAAGCGCGAGCACTTGCATACCACCGTCCGACGAGAGAGAGGCTGAAGACGAAGGCGCAAGCGCATCGAGCCACGCGCCGACGCGGGCGAGCACGGCCCGGAACGATTCGCCGGCGGGCGGCGCGGCGTCCGGCGAGCGCATCCATGTGGCGAGCGCCTCGGGTTGCGCGGCGGCAAGCTCGTGGAGACGCCGGCCACGCCATTCGCCCGCATCGGCATCCGACAGCGCCGGCACGATTTGCGCCTCCAGTCCGAGCGCATCGGCCGTTTCGCGCACGCATGTCGCCGCGCTGCGAAAGACCTGCGCCGCCTCGGTACCTTGAGCGGCGATCAGCGAGCGCCCGTGCCAGACCCGGAGTGCGTCGAGCGCGCGCGGGTCGAGCGGATCGTCCGCGGGGAAGGCGCCCACGCGCATCGCCCGTGTCGCCGGGTGGCTGACCAGCAGCAATCGTGTCTGCATGTGCTGTCCCTGTTGTGAGTGCGTCGCGCGTTCTTCGCGCTGGCGCGGCGAAGTTTAGCGCGTAGAATATCGAGACCGAAGCGCGGAAGCCGGTGTAAGCCCGGCGCGGTCGCGCCACTGTAATCGGCTCAACAAGGAGTCGAAAGCCAGACCTGAGCTTCGTGTCATCCCTTTTCCATCGACTGTCGGGGCGCGTAACCCCTGGAGAGATACACCATGACTGACGCCGTTTTCAAGCCGGCCGTTCAACCTGCACCTATTCCCCTGCGCGAACTTTTGCCGTGGGTCGTCTTCGGCGGATTGCTGCTTCTGCTCGCGCTGTATTTCGTCGGCGCTGAAGAAGGCGCGACTTCGCTGGTTCCCGGCATGATGGTTCACGAGTTCGTCCACGACGGCCGCCATCTGCTCGGCTTCCCCTGCCACTAAAGGGGATATACATGGTAGGCAAACTGTTGGTACGCGGCATGCTCGCGGGCATCGTCGCGGGACTTCTCACGTTCGCGTTCGCGCGCGTGGCCGGCGAGCCGGCCGTCGATCAGGCGATTTCCTTCGAGGAAAAAGCGGCCGCCGCGCGTGGCGAAGCGCCCGAACCGGAACTCGTCAGCCGTGAAACGCAGGCGGGTCTCGGCCTGCTGACCGGCGTGGTCGTGTACGGCGCATCGTTCGGCGGCCTCTTCGCGCTGACCTTCGCGTACGCGTACGGACGCGTCGGCAGGCTGGGCGCGCGCGCGTTGTCGGCGACGCTGGCGGCGGGCGCGTTCATCGCGCTCGTGATCGTGCCGAATCTCAAGTATCCGGCCAATCCACCGTCGGTCGGCGACCCGGAGACGATCGGCATGCGCACCGGGCTCTTCTTCCTGATGATCGCGATATCGCTGGCCGCGCTCGTGTTTTCGCTGAAGGTGCGGCGGCGCGCGGCTGCGCGTGTCGGGCAGTGGAACGGGGCCATCATCGGCGGCGCGGTGTACGTCGTGATCATCGCGGCCGTGCAGCTTTCGATGCCAGTCATCAACGAAGTGCCGCAGGCGTTCCCGGCCACGCTGCTGTGGCACTTCCGCGTCGCGGCACTTGGCATGCAGCTGATCATCTGGACGACGATCGGTCTGCTGTTCGGCTGGCTCGTCGAGCGTGACGAGCGCGCGCAACTGCGTGCAGGTGGCGCGGAACGGTCAGCGTTTCCCTGACATCGTTTGATGGGTGAAATGAGCGGATTGGATGCGTTGGGCGACCTGAGCAGTGATTTCGGAAAAAGTTAACAAAGATGTTCATGAAATCCGTAATTTCATGAACATCTTCTTTAATATTTCGCCGGTGTGCGTTGCGTCGGCATGGCTGTGTGGCAGTCGCCGGATGACCAAAGTTCTGCCATTCGGGAGGGCTCGTCGACGTTATCCGCGCGCGAGACGCGCCGACACTTCCTGCAAATCGAGATCCTGTTCGAGCGCGCACAGCAGTTCGTCGTGGATCAATCCTTCGCGACGCATCCGCAGCAGTTCGACACGGCCGGCCGCGATCGCCGCGAGCACGACGTCGTAATGCGCGGCCCGCAGGTCGGCGGGGAATTCAGTCTGATCCTGATACGAATCAGTCAGACGCGCGCGGTAGCTGTACTGTTCGAGCAGACGCGGGTGAATCACGGTGCCATCCGCGTCGTGAACCAGCGGCTGGATCGCGGCGAACTGCGCGGCTTCGACGTGCGCCCACGCCTGCGGCTCCGTCAGGTGACGCGGGTTCCGTTCGACGCGCTGCTCGGGGCCGAGCCAGCGGATCAGCGGTCCGATCGTCGTGCCCTGCACGAGCACGGTCACGAGGATCACGGCGAACGAGGCAACGAGAATCAGGTCGCGTCCCGGCATCTCGTCCGGCAACGACAGCGCGACGGCCAGCGTCACCACGCCGCGCATGCCGGCCCAGCTCTTGATCGTGGCGGCGCGCCAGTCGGTTGCGTGAGCGCGCTTCCGGATGTGCCGGTGCAGCACGCCGTGCAGCCAGTCGACGGCGAACACCCACACGAAGCGTGACACCACGACAGTGCCGACGACTGCCGCGACCGCGGGCGCCAGCGTCGCAAGCGCATCGCCGACGCCGCCAAGCCGCACGATCACGCCGCGCAGCGAGATCCCGATCAGGATGAAGACCAGCGCCTCGAGCAGAAAGATCATCACCTGCCAGAACGCCGTGCCGCGAATGCGCGCGTTCGCGGAGAGGATTTCGTGCTGGTGCCAGCCGAGCGCCATGCCGCAGGTGACCGTCGCGATGACGCCGGAGACTTCGAGCATTTCGCCGGCGATGTAGCTGATCCATCCGGCGAGCACCGAACCCGTGATGACGAGATACAGCTCGCCCGTGTCGTTCAGAAAGCGCAGCAGCCTGACGAAGATCCACCCGGCGGCAAGACCGACCGCGATCCCGCCGAGCCCGAGAATCGCGAAGCTCGCGATGGCGTGCGGCGCGCTGAACACGCCGGTCAGCGCGGCCACGACGGCGAAGCGAAACAGCACGAGGCCGGCCGCGTCGTTCAAGAGGCTTTCGCCTTCCAGCAGGACCATCAGGCGGCGCGGCAACGCGACGCGTTCGAGCACGGCCTTGGCGGCGACGGCATCGGGCGGCGAGACGATCGCGCCGAGCGCGAAGCAGGCGGCGAGCGGCAGCGCGGGCACGACGAGATGCACGATCAGGCCGACGACGAGCGTCGTAAACGCGACCGCGCCGATCGCGAGCAGCAGGATGCCGACGAGATCGCGCCGGAACTCATCCCACACGGAGAACCATGCGCCGTCCATCAGGAGCGGCGGCAGGAACACGATCAGCACGAGCGCCGGATCGAGGTTGACGGTCGGCAGACCCGGCACGAAGGCCATGCCGATGCCGCCGATCAGCAGCGCGGCGGCGGGCGGCAGACGCAGACGTTTGGCGAGCAGTTCGAGTCCGATGATCGCGATGAGCGAAAGCAGTACCAGTTTGAATGCGGCAACAGAAGACATGAGAGGACCCGGATGTCGATAGCGAAGTCGCGTGGAAGGCGGCACGGCGTGCCCGCGTATTAAGCCACAGCGCTTCGACGAACAGGGTGCGCGTGCGCGTCGTCGCGATCAGGATTGCAGCGCGTGATGCGGGATAGACACAGCGCTCACGACTGCGCCGCGGACTCCCGCGTGACGCGCGAACGCGCGGCGGCTGCCGCGGAGCGGCGCCGGGCGCCGAGCTTCTTCAGCCAGATCATCAGGCCCGTTGCGCTCAGCACGGCGACCGCGATGCCGGTGAAGCTCATCAGGATGCGTCCGCCGATGCCGAGGATGCGGCCCGAATGCAGCGGGAATTGCGCCTGCATGAAGATATCGCCGGCCGAGCCCTTGCCCGGAATCGATCCGCCTGCGAGCTTGCCGGTGTTCGCGTTGTAGTAGAGCCAGGCGTTGCCGAGGCCGGCGTCGCCGTGATCGTGGCCCGGCGCGAAGAAGCCCACGCCGTATGCGTTGAACGACGGCACGTAATACAGCGCGCCCGGCGGCGCGATGAGGCCGCGTTCGCGGCCGGCGGCCTGGGCCATCTGCACGATCCGTTCAGCCGTGAGCGGCGCCTCGCCCGGCGCGCCCTTGCGCATCAATTCGGGGTTGTTGAAGGGCGTCGGTTCGAGCGTCGATACGGTCGAGAGAACCGGCCGCACGACCGGGTCGGACAGGTTCATCGATACCGAAGTCAGCGCGACGATCGCGAGCACGCCCCAGATCCAGACGCCGCCCGAGCGATGCAGATCGAACGTGAGCGCATAGCCGCCGCGTCCGAAGCGAAACGCGAACGACTTGCGCCACGCCTTCACGCTCGGAAACGACAGCACGAGCGCGATCACGCTGTCGAACAGCCACACGATGCCGACGATGCCCATCAGCCAGGTGCCCGTGTCGAAGCTGCCCATGAACGGCAGATGCAGCGTGTAGTGCAGCTTGTAGATGAACGGAATCAGGTTGATCCGCGCGACGGAGACGGCGCCCCATTCGCGACGCCCCTGGATCTCGCCGGTGGCGGGATCGACGGCCAGCTGGTTGAAGCCGAGCGCATACGGCTGGCCGGTCTTCGGATCGGTGCGCGGCAGCACCATCATCTGTAGCGTCTTGCCGGGTTCGACGCCCAGCGGCAGATACGTCACGTCAAAGCGCGGATCGGCCGCCTCGATGCGTTTTGCGAGTTCCAGCGAAGGTAGCGCCGGCCCGTGCGTGCGCGCGTTGAAGAACGTCGGGTTCAGGGCGGCGTCGAGTTCGTGATCCCACGCGATCAGCGCGCCGGTCAGCCCGGCGACGAACAGGAACAGCGCCGTCGCGACGCCCATCCAGCGATGCAGGCGAACGAGCAGCGGCCTCATGTCGCGCTGGAGGGTGCGCCGACGCGCAAAGGCTGGGCGGTAAAAGGGGACGCGACGGACAGCACGGCGAATCGACTCTCTTTGTAAATAAGAATTGTTCGCATTTTAACGGTTGATAGCGCCGGCTGCAAGTTGTCCGTAAGCGTCTGCTTAACGCGTCGACACGAAGCCGTGCCGCTTGCCCTGTCGATCCAGCCGGCCGGTCGCATCGCAAGGAAGTTTACAAATCCCCCACTTCGTTGGCAGAATCCCGGTTTTTGCAAATGCGAAGCATTCGTATTTGCGCGGAAAATCGAGCCACGGGGAAATAATGAAAAGTGCGAAGCGCAGGGCGGGTGAATTTAAAAAAGCAATGACGGTTACGCCATTGCACGTTGCAGCGGTGCTGATGTTCGCGGCGAGTCATGCCGCGCTGGCGCAGCAGGACGCCGGAGCTGAAAGCGCGGTACCGGCGCCAGGCGAACAGGTTCTCCCCGCCGTGAAGGTCAGTTCCCAAAGCGATCGAGGCGACACCGCCCAGCATCTCGAGCGCGACGTCAGCAGCGGCGCGCTGGGTTCGCGCTCGCAACTCGACACGCCGTATTCGACGACGGTCGTCACCGGCCGGGAACTGGTGGATCGTCAGGCCAACAAGCTCGGCGACGTCTTCGCTCAGGACGCATCGGTCTCCGACAACAGCAATCCGTATAACGCGTGGGCCTCGTACGTGACGGTGCGCGGCATGCAGCTCGACTGGCAGAACGGCTTCAAGATCGACGGTCAGCCGTTCAACGCCTACGGCATCACGTTGCCCTACGAACAGCTGGAAAGCGTCGAACTCTTGAAGGGCCTGTCCGGCTTCATGTACGGGTTTGGCTCGCCGGGCGGCGTCGTCAACTATGTGACCAAAAAGCCGCCGGTTTCAGACACCCCGATACGCAGCGTCGACGTCGGCTATCGCTCGACCGCGATCTGGTCGGAGCATCTCGATCTGGGCGGGCGCGCCGGTCCGGATAACATGTTCGGCTACCGCTTCAACGCGACGCATGAAGAAGGCAAGACCTACAACGACGGCAACGTGCGGCGCGACGCGTTCTCACTGGCAGCGGACGCGCGCCTGACCCGCGACCTGACGGCGACGTTCGGCGCGCTGTATCAGGAGCGCCACGCGTCGGGCATCACGACGGCGCTGTCCACGGCGCCGTACGACGGCGCGTCGCTGCCGGGGCGCATCAGCGGCGGCAGCAGCAACCTCGTCACGCCCGACCAGCATCTGAACACGAACCTGCAGCTCTACACCGGCGGCCTGCACTACAACCTGAACCAGGACTGGACCGTCAGCGCGACGTACAGCTTCAGCAAGAGTACGCGCGACCGTAATGAGAGCACGTTCTATCTGCTCGATCCGTCCGGGGATTACTCGGACACGCGCTTCCAGGGCAAGGAAGGCCACATGCTCAGCGCGTGGCAGGTGATGGCGGAAGGTAGCGTCAGGACCGGTCCGCTTCAGCATCAGCTCGTGTTCGGCGGCGCGTACCAGAAGCAGACGAACGACTACGGCGCCAACAGCTTCTACGGCCCGATCGGTGTCGGCAATATCTACGAGCCGAACACGAATCGATACGACAGCAGCGGCTTTTACACCTATCGCGACAGCGACATCACGCAGAAGGCGCTCTTCGCCAGCGACACGATCCAGCTGACACAACGATGGTCGGTGCTCGGCGGCGTGCGCTACACGAATTACGAGCAGCACGGCTACACGGTCAGTGGCGCGACCGTATCGACGTATGCGCAGAACGGCGTGTTGACGCCGTCCGTCGCGGTGATGTTCAAGCTTGCGCCGACCACCACGCTGTATGCGAGCTACGTCGAGTCGCTCGAACCCGGCACGGTGGTGAACGAGGCCTACGCAAACGGCGGCGAACTGCTCAAGCCGTTGCGCAGCAAGCAGTACGAAGTCGGTGTGAAGAGCGATCACGACCGCTGGAGCGCGACCGCCGCGCTGTTTCGCATCGAACGCGGCGCGCAGTACGCAAACAGCGCCAACGTCTACGTGCAGGACGGCGAGTCGATCTTCCAGGGTATCGAAGCCGGAACCGACGTGCGCCTGGGTAACAACTGGACTGTCGGTGGCGACCTGATGTGGATCGCGACG
>CALFSF010000143.1 GCA_937917025.1 uncultured Paraburkholderia sp. | reverse complement strand
GCTTGCTGCATCGATGAAGACCGTGGGATTGCCTGCGTTGATCAACGTCGCCCTGATTGCACCCACGCCTGGTACATCGAGCGTTTCGATGCGCGCGCTGGTGGGAAACAGGCTACCGGCGTCTGCTTTGTCTTCACCGTCGCCGCCTGCCGGATCGATAAATTCGAGTTTGATTTCCGCGCCGGGAAACGCAACGCCGTCGAGTTCAAAATCGCCCGACTCAAGCGGTTCTCCGTTCCGCATCGGCACATGCGCGACAATGTGCTTGCCGAGATTGGCCTGCCAGATGCGCACGATTGCCATGCCGCTGGCCGGCGCGTCGACCAGCCCCTCGCTGATCGCGAACGGCCCGACGGCGGCCGACAGATTGCCGCAGTTTCCAGACCAGTCGATAACCGCGCTATCGATCGACACCGCCCCGAACCAGTAATCGACATCGCTGTCGGCGCGCGCCGAGCGCGACACGATGACGACCTTGCTGGTGCTCGAGGTGCCGCCGCCCATGCCGTCGATCTGCTTGCCATAGCGATCAGGGCTGCCCGTGATGCGCAACAGCAGCTGGTCACGCGCGGACGGATCCTCCGGCAGAACGTCCGCGCGGAAGAACACGCCTTTGCTGGTTCCGCCGCGCATATAGACGGCAGGAATTTTCAAACGTTGCATGACCCGGCTCCCGAATGTCGAACACACAGCGTAACGGCGATCGCGGCGAAAGAAAACCTGGCCGTTCGGCCAGGGTGACGCGCTTTCGCCGGCACGGCACACTGGCAGCAATCGACGGAAGCTTTCAGCACGACGCAGGCGGAGCGTCGCAGGAGCAGGGGAGAGGTGCGCCCGCGTGTCACGGCATGGCGTGACGCGCAGGCGTTGTGGACTAGCGAAACCGATGTAGCAGCGAGGCAGCAATCATGGAGCAACGGAATCCGCAATTGCGGCAGCGACTTCTAACGCGCGATATCGCGCAGGAACCCGGACACTTTCGCAAGCCCGGCTTCCAGCACTTGGCGATTGTTCGTATAGCCGATGCGCACATAACCTTCCATGTCCATCGCGCTACCGGGTGTAAACATCACACCGGTTTTTTCAAGCAGCGCGACGCAGAAATCGCGCGACGTCATGTCGAGATCGAACCGCACGAGCGCCGTCGTGCCCGACTTCGGTTTGACGTACGAGAGCAGCGGCTCTTTCGCGATCCACGCATCGAGAATGGCCAGGTTCGTGCGCAGAATGTCGTGACTGCGGCGGATGATCGCGTCGCGGCTCTCGAGGGCAATGCTCGCGAACAGATCGTTGAGCATACCGACGCTGATGGTGTTGTAGTCGCGATGAATCTGCACGCGGCGGATCAGTTCGACCGGCGCGACGATCCAGCCCACGCGCAGGCCCGCGAGCGACCACGTCTTCGACATGCTGCCCGTGCCAATGCCTTTCTCGTACAGGTCGGCGATCGACGCGGTAAAGCCGTCGCCTTCCTGATCGGTGCCGCGATAGACCTCGTCGCACAGCACCCAGGCGCCGCACGAGCGCGCGATTTCCACGAAACGTTCGAGGAAGGCGCGGTCCATCAGCGAGCCCGTCGGGTTGTTCGGATTGTTGATCGCGATGAGGCGCGTATCGTTCTTGACGAGGCGCTTCAGTTCGTCGAGGTCGGGCAGGAA
The DNA here is from genome assembly GCA_937917025.1 of uncultured Paraburkholderia sp. GTDB lineage: Bacteria > Pseudomonadota > Gammaproteobacteria > Burkholderiales > Burkholderiaceae > Paraburkholderia. The sequence goes on along the minus strand of CALFSF010000143.1, from coordinate 21,575 downwards.
GCCGTTCTCTTCGCGAAGCGCGAGGATGTCGACGTTCGCGCCGTAGCTCGCGGGAATCGAATAGTGCTGTTGATACGTCGGCAGCACGGAAATCACATGGTCGCCGGGTTCGACGAGCGTCTCGTACACCAGCGCATTCGCACTGATCGCGCCGTGCGTGATCAACACGTTCGGCACCTTCTGCTTTTCGTACAGCGACGCCACGTTCGAGCGCAGGCGCTCGGTGCCGTCGATGGCGCCGTACGTCAGCTTGAGCGGCAGCATCTCGTCAAGAATGCTGTCCTGCCGCCCCGACATGCGCAGCAGTTCCTCGACCGTCAACGACTCGACGCACGTTTCCGCGAGATTCAACTCGCAGTGGTTCTCGTAGAGATCCATCCAGCGTTCGACACCGAATTCCCTGATTTCCATGACATCCGTCCTCGAATTGAAATACGCACGCGCGGCAGACCGAAAACGGCGATCGCGCCGGCGCGCGACGGCCTGGCATCGAGTATAGACGAAATGTCTATCGTAGACTTTATGGAATCGACTCCGGAGGCAATCCGGAATCGCCCCCGGTTATCGAACAGGCAAAGTCGTCGCGGGTCGCCCGAGGCGAACCCGCAAGCCGTTACGCGAGATCGAGTGCGCCGGTCATGTCGCCCGGTGGCGTCCTGCCGTCCTGCTCAAACGCGCGGTCGCGCGCAAGTACGCCGTCCAGTGGCGCGAGCCCGTGTACGCGCGTGATCAGCCGCAGGATCGAGTTGGTGTCGTACAGGCTGTGATCGACGTATCCTTTTTTCGCGAGCGGCGACACCACGAGCGCGGGAATGCGCGAGCCCGGACCCCAGCGGTCGCCTTTCGGCGGCGAGACCGGGTCCCACCAGCCGCCGTTCTCGTCATGGGTGACGATCACGACCGTGTTCGGCCACAGCGGGCTGCGTTGCAGATGTTCGATGACCTGCGTGATGTGACGGTCGCCCGATTCGACATCGGCATAACCCGCGTGCATGTTCAGGTTGCCCTGCGGCTTGTAGAACGTGACAGGGGGCAGACGCCCCGCGTCGATGTCGGCGATCAGATGGTTCGTCGACGCGTCGTTGCCGAGGCCCGCATCGCGCAGATGACGCTGGCGCGCATCGGTGCCGGGCGCGTAATTCGCGAAGTAGTTGAACGGCTGATGGTGATACTGGAAGTCAGGTACGGCGCCCGTGTCCCGATGGTCGAGCGCGTACTGCCACGCGCCGCTGTACCACGCCCAGTCCACCCCCTTGTCCGACAGGCGGTCGCCGATCGTCGCGTACGTCTGCGGCCGCAGCACCTTCGGGTTGGACGAATCGGCCAGATTCGGGTCGCCCCCTTCGGCCGGACGCACGTTGCTCGGCATGTAGGGCGGCGCCATCGTATTGACGGCGTAACCGTCCGCGGTGAAGAGGCCGTCGTTTTCATACTTCGGCGGCCCGTCGAGCGCCGACGCGGGGGAATTCGCACTGATTTTCAGCCGCGTGCCGGTCGGGTCGTCGCCCTCGATTATCGAGACAAGGTTCTTCGCCGGCGTGTTATGGATATCGGGATAGAACGGGGCCTGAGCCGAAATCAGGAAGATGTGGTTGAGCCACGAGCCGCCGAAAGCGGCCATGAAGAAGTTATCGCACAGCGTGTATTGCTGCGCGAGATTCCACAGACGCAGCGAGTCCGCCGAATTCCGGTAATGGCCCATCACGAGGCCGCCGGAATCCGCCCACGCGACAAACTGGTTGTTGCGGCCGCCGTTGATCTGCATCTGGTTCTGATAGAAGCGGTGCACGAGATCGCGCGTGATGACGCCGTTCGGCAGCGGTACGCCCTCTGCATCGGCGAGACGAAACGGCCCGTTCGGCATACCGACGATGTCGCGCTCGCCAATCATGTAACGCCTGCCGTCTACTTCCTGCGCCTGCGGTACGAGACCGCCCCAGATTTTTGGCAGTTGCGTGAGCGGCGTCTTGCCGTCGCGGTCGAGTTGCACGGAGTGCGCAGGCGGTACCGCGTCGAGCGGATGCAGGACGCCGGGGAAATTGCCGTACAGATTCGCGAAGCTGCGGTTTTCCGCATAAATCACGACGATGTGACGAACCTGATCATTGAGCGCGGCATCGAGCCGGAGGTCGGCCGCGCTACGCGGGCCGCCGCCATTCGCGGATAGCTCCCCGGTCTTGCAGCCGGTCAGCGCGAGGCCAATACCGACCGCCGCGAGGCCGGTCAGGACGCGGCGGCGTTCGGGGTCGTCGGGCTTGTCGGTGTGCAGGGGAAGGTCGGGCGGAAGCGTCGGATCATCGGGTTGCATCGGCACATCTCCTTAAGAGCGCGTGTTTCAGCGAAGAAGGGCGCCGGTCCAGACCTGTCCCGTGCCCCAATACCACGTGCATCCTGGCACCCGACCGGGGGAATCCGCAAGCGCGAATGCGCATAAAGACCGCCGCGCGGCGAATGGTGAGGGTTTTCGGGAGCGGGAAATGCGAGGGCCGGCGCGAGGCCTCGATCCATCGTTAGCGGCGCGGCCGACGTACACCTCGGCCTGATCGGACGGACGACGTTTCATGATTCACAGGCGGGATCGTCAGGCGTGGATCCGCTATCGGCGAGAGGGCGTCAAACCCTTATGGATAAAGGGCGAAGGCGTTTGTAGCGATGGCCGCCGGCACGCGCCGAAGCAGATGCAACGGCAGGACGGCGGCGCGCTTTTGCGCCTGCTTCTGGCGCAACGAGCGGTGTGCCGCTTGCGTTGCCGATCATCACCCGTCAGAGGCGGAAGATGGCCTCAAGGTGAGGTTTTTCGGGAGTGTGCGGCCTCAGTGCATGGGCGTTCGGGGGCTGCGAGGAGCGCCAGACCGGGCAGCCTGAAGCGCCCGACACCCCCGACGGCAATCTTTTTGCGCATAAAGCCACCTTGGCGACCGGCCGGCCCGTACCCCGGACGCCAGGGACACAAGACCCGGAACTCAACCCTGAAAGCGTAAGTGTGTACTCACATGAAGCGCCATGTCTTCGGGGACGAAAACACATTCAAGGCGCGCACGCCACCAGTTCACGCAGTTCATCGATATCGAACGGCTTGGCGAGGATCGGCACGCCAAGGTGCCGGGCGCGTTCGAGTTCATCGGCGTAGCCGGTCATCAACGCGATGCGCTGATCCGGCCACCGGTGCTGTATCCGCTCGGCGAGGTCGATTCCGCTCAGGTGGCCCGGCATCTGGATGTCCGACAGCACGAGATTGAAGGTTCCGCCGGCATTGAGCGCGTCGAGCGCGGCATCGGCGGTGGGTTCGTGGCGCACCTTGCAGCCGAAGACTTCCAGCACGGCGGCGACCCCCTCGGCCACGCCGTCGTTATCCTCGACGAGCAGAACGACGCCCTGCGTCGCGGCGCCGGTTGCCGGCGCTGCAGTGGGGGCAGGTCGCGCCGGCGCCTGCTCGACCGGCTCGCCCTGGTAGCGCGGCAGGTACAGTCGCACGGTGGTGCCGCGCGCGGGGACGCTGTCGATGCGAGCCGTGCCGCCCGCCTGTTCGCATGCGGCCAGCACCTGCGCGAGACCGAGGCCGGTACCGGCGCCGCTGAACTTCGTGGTGAAGAGCGGTTCGAACGCGCGTTTCAGCACGCTTTCCGGCATGCCTTCGCCGTCGTCCGTGAGCGAGACCATCACATATTCGCCATCGGGCAGCCGCGTGTCGCTCGCGGTCAGGCGTACGTTCTGCCCGCGAATGACGAAGCGTCCGCCGAGCGGCATCGCGTCGCGCGCATTCACCGCGATGTTGATGATCGCGAATTCGAGTTCCGTCGCGTCGGCGAACACGTGCCACAGGTCCGGCACAACCTGCACGCTGACCCGCACCTTGTCGCCGACGGCCGTCTGGATCAGGTGCGTGGCAGCCGGCAGCCAGGTGACGAAGTCGATGGCTTCCTGTTTGAGCGGCTGCTTGCGCGCGACGCTCAGGAGGCGCCGCGCGAGCGACTGCGCGCCGAGCGTCGCGCGCTCGACCGCCGTTACTTCTTTCTCGAGATTGTTGAAGCCCTTGCGACGCGCGAGCCCCATGTTGGTCGAGACGACCATCAGCAGATTGTTGAAGTCGTGCGCGACATTGGCGACGAGGTTGCCGAGCGCGCCCATCCGGCGCATGTGCCGGCTCGACGCTTCCGCCGACAGGCGCATCGCCACTTCCGCCTGCCAGCGCTCCCATGCGACCTGTTCGGCGCGCAACTGACGCAGCGAGAACAGCACGAGCACGCACACCGCAAAACACGGCACCGCGGTGATCGACGCAATCAGTAGATAGTGACGCCACCATGCACTGAAGATCGCGTCGGTGGCATAGCCCGCCACGACGTAAAGCGGATAGCTGCCGACGCGGCGAAACGACAGCAGACGTTCGACGTTGTCCACCGACGACGTCATGCGGAGGTGGCCGAACAGCAGGCCGTCATGCAACGCGCTCGTGAACGGCGTATTCGTGGCGGGCAGGGTGTCCGGCCTGCCTTCGGGATAGCGCAGCAGGGTCGCGCCGTCGCGGCGATAGAGGCCGATCGTCACAGCGGGATTGTCGCTGACGAGTTCGCGGTAGAAATCGGCGAAATATTTGCGTTGTAACGCAATCGAAACAATGCCCAGAAAACTGCCGTCCTTCAGGGAGGTGCGGCCCAGGTTTGTCACGAACACGTCGGCCTGACCGATGACGTCATGCAGCGGCAATGAGAAATACGGCGCGGGCCGGATTGCGCGTGCGGACAGGAAGTCGTCGCGATTCGCAACCGACGCCTTCGGCACCGGGTAATAGCGGCTCGTCGCGAGCACGACGCCTTTTTCGCCGACGATGGAAATCGCGGCGATCTGCGGGAAGTCGCCGCCGATCATGCTGAGCCGCCGGTGGATCGGCGCTTCCTGCGCGCGGATTTCGGCATCGCCGCTGTCGCCGAGCAGATCGACGATGCGGGTCGCCATTTCGCGATTCAGGTCCAGCACCTTCAGCGCGTGTTCCTGGGCCACGCGTACAAGGCGATCGACCACGTCGTTCGCGTCGGTGGTGCGGCGTTGGTAGTCGTAATAGCCATAGCCGATCAGACAGACCAGCGGAATCAGCACGGCCGCCGCGAGGACGACGAGCAGGATGCGGCGCGTCGCCGCAAAGTTGCGCGATGGCAGAGGCAGATCGAGTGCCGAGGACTCGGTAGGTCGCAAGCTCGCGGGCTCCAGTGTGGTGACGAAAGAGACATCGTACCCGGTAGCTGCCGGACGGGAGCAATTGACAGGCATGCAGGGGGCAGAGGTGAGAGAGTTCGGGAGCGTCACGGCACCCGTCCGGGCGAGACAGGTGAGAACATCCGGGAGCCTGCGGCCGGTGAGCGGCGCCGGCCTGCGTGGTTCACCTTCTCATCGTCAATACGAAAAGCTGACGCTCGCGGTCCAATGCCTGTGTCTTCCGGTCAGGTATTCAGGGGTTCGAAGCATTTCGCGTCCGACCACAGCGGTGAACCGCGACAGGAATGGTCATGCAAGGCGTTCACCATGACGCACGCCGTCGATGCCCCGCCGGATGGACGACCGCGCGCGATCGGTATATAACAACATGAAAGATCTACCACGGTCCTTCAACGGGAGAGATTGACCATCATGACGCGCGAAGCATCGGACAAGCATGAAGCGGGTGAACGGCCGGATCTGGAGCACCTCGACGCAGCGGTGAGCCACGTCGATCATCTGGTGTCGACAGGCGGTATCGCGGCGGGCGCGGCGAAGGGCATTCTGTACAGCCTGATCGAAACGCTCGGCGCATTTGTCGGCGATCCGGATCTGCCGGAGCATGCGCGCTCCGGCTACCAGGGGCTGCTCGAAACCGCCCGCGAACTACGCGCCAGGCTCGACCGCTAGGGCGCGTACGCCGTGCGCCGGTCGTTCAGAGCGGCGCTCTTTCTGTCTGCACACGGCCGGCACCATGCCGGCCTTTTTCCGCCATTATTCAGGCGATCGTCGCGAATGGTTTTGGCGCGGCGGCGATCTGTGATAAAAAGTCGCACCGTATCCGCCCGCACCCGCCTGTCATGTTTTCTCTTTCCGAAGCCGCACTGCTCGCGCTGGGCATTGCCGTTGTGCTCATCACACCCGGGCCGACCAATACGCTGCTCGCCGCCGCCGGGTTGCGTCAGGGTATGCGTCGTTCGCTGCCGCTCGTGGGTGCGGAACTCGCCGGCTACATCGTGTCGATTTCGCTGTGGGGAAGTTGTCTCGCGCAGGCCACGCACGTGCTGCCATGGCTGCCTTCGGTGTTACGCATCGCAAGCGGGCTCTACATCGCATATCTCGCCATGAAGATGTGGAAGGCCGCGGTCGCGCTGTCCGCTTCGACGCAGGCGGCCACCGGCCTGCGCACGCTCTTCGTCGCGACTTTGCTGAATCCGAAGGCACTCCTGTTCGCGGGCACGATCTTTCCGGCCGCCGCGTTTGCAAACGCAGCAGCGTATCTGCTGGCGATGTCGGTGTTCGTCTGCCTGCTCGTGCCGGCGGCGCTCGCGTGGATCGCGTTTGGCGCCGCGCTCGGCAACGGCAAACTCACGTGGGTCAATCCGTCGAAAGTGCAGCGCGGCGCGTCGATTGTGCTCGGCGTGTTTTCGTTGTCGCTGGCGTGGGCGGCGTTTCACTGACCTCGCGTTTCCCTGCCTGCGCGCCGAACGCGGCGAGCACGTCCTTCGGCGCCGACGTGAAGCGCAGTTCGGGCGTGCCGTGCCAGTCGGCGCAGCGCTGCAGCGCACGACGCAGGTCGTCCGTCAGCCGCCCGCTCAGGCGCACGCCGGGTTCGAGATGAAACGATTTCAGTTCGAACACGCCTTCCGTGCGATGCGCTTTCGCATCCACGCGACCCACCAGCTTGCCGCGGCTTAGCAGGGGCAGCACGAAATAGCCGAATTTGCGCTTCGCGGCCGGCGTGTAGCACTCGATCGCATAGTCGAAATCGAACAGCGCAGCCGCGCGCTTGCGGTCCCACACCACCGGATCGAACGGCGAGAGCACGGTGGTCACCGTCGAGACGAGCGCGCCGCTGATCGCATCGTCGATCAACGGCGCGAATTCGCGATGCACGAACGTGTCCTGTTTCCAGCCTTCGACGCGTACCGGTATCAGTTCGCCTTCGTCGGCGAGCGCCCTGAGTGCGTCGACGTACGGACGGCGCGGCAGCCGGTAATAATCCGCGACCCAGTCCGCGCGCGCGACGCCAAGCGCGCGGCAACTGCGCAGCAGCAGCTCGCGCGCGACGGCCTCGACCGGTTGCAGGTCGCGTGCGTCGTCCCAGCCCGGCAGCACGCGCTCGGTGAGATCGTAGATGCGGTGGAAATTGTGACGCGCGGACACCATCAGCTGCCCGGTCGAGAACAGCACTTCCAGGTGACGTTTCTCGGGTTTCCAGTCCCACCAGCCGTTGCCCTTGCCGCCTTCGCGCGCGAAATCCGCCGCGCGCACGGGGCCGTTGCGGCGAATGTGATCGAGCAGGTCATCGATGTCGGCGCGGTACCGGGTATGCCAGTCGGCGGCATATTTCCAGCCCATGCCAGCCGGATCGAGCATGCGATGGCGCAGCAGGCCGTAATCCTCGATCGGCACGAAGCACGCCTCGTGCGACCAGAATTCGAAGAGATTGCCTTCGGCGAGATGCGTGTCGAGCCAGCCCGGTTCGTATGCGCCGATGCGGCTGAACAGCACCAGATACGGGCTGCGCGCGACAACGTGAATCGTGTCGATCTGCAGTTGCGCCATGCGGCGGATGGCCGTCAGCACGTCCGCCTTCGTCGCCTTGCGGCGCGGCGGCGCGAGCAGACCCTGGGCGGCCAGATGGAGCGTGCGGGCAGCCGGAAGCGGGATGGTCTTCAAGACGCGGTGCGCGCTCGACGCTCAGGCGCCAAGCGCCATCGCCTCGCCGGCCCGTTCGGCGAGCAGCTGGTGAATCTGCGCCACCACCGCCGCACCTTCGCCGACGGCGGCCGCCACGCGCTTCGTCGACCCGGCGCGGGCGTCGCCGATGGCGTAGATGCCTTCGACCGTCGTCGCCAGATCGCAGCCCGAACCCGCGCCGACGCCCGTCAGCACGAAGCCCTTCGCGTCGAGTTCGACCCCGCAGGTGCGCAGCCAGGCGGTGTTCGGATCGGCGCCGGTGAAGAGGAACAGATGACGCGTATCGAAGTGATCGGTGCCGTCCGGAAGCGGCGACTTCAGGACGACCGAAGCGAGCCCGCTTTCGCCGGCTTCGAGACGGCCGATTTCGGCGTGCGGATATACCGTCACGTTCGGCAACGAGCGAATGCGATCGATCAGATAACGCGACATCGTCGACTCAAAGCCCCCCTTGCGGATCAGCACGTGCACATGCTTTGCGTGCGACGCCAGGTAGACGATGCCCTGTCCGGCCGAATTGCCGCCGCCGACCAGCACGATCTCTTCATGCTTGCAGAGTTTTGCCTCGACGGGCGAAGCCCAGTAGTACGCGCCGCGCCCTTCGAAGCGTTCGAGCCCTTCGAGATTCGGGCGGCGGTATACCGCGCCCGTCGCGATCACCACCGTGCGCGACAGGATGCTGCCGCCGCATACCAGATCCAGCCGGTGCGGTTGCTCGTCGCAATGAAGCGTGCGCACCTTCACGGGAATCGCGACGTGCGCGCCGAATTTTTGCGCCTGCACGAACGCGCGGCCGGCCAGCGCCTGGCCGGAAATACCCGTCGGAAAGCCAAGGTAATTTTCGATGCGGGAGCTGGCGCCCGCCTGGCCGCCAGGCGCGCGGCTGTCGAGCACGATGACCGAAAGGCCTTCGGACGCCGCATACACGGCGGTCGCGAGCCCGGCCGGACCGGCGCCGACAACCGCGACGTCGTAGATATGCGACGCGTCGAGCTCGGGCAGCATGCCCAGCGCGGTCGCCAGTTCGGGATCGCTCGGATGATGCAGCACCGTGCCGTCCGGACAGATCACGAGCGGCAGGTCTTCGGGGCGCGCGGCGAACTGCTCGATGAGCCGCAGCGCATCCTCGTCGCGTTCATCGATCACCGAATGCGGATGACCGTTGCGCGACAGGAAGCCTTCCAGCGCGACCAGCCGGCGGTCGTTGCGCTTGCCGATCAGCACCGGGCCGCCGGCGCCGTTCTCGATCAGCGCGACGCGGCGCAGAATCAGCGCGCGCATGATCCGCTCGCCCAGTTCCGCCTCGGCGACGATCAGCGCGCGCAGCCGCGCGGGCGGAATCAGCAGCACCTCGACGGGGCGCGTCGTCAGACCGTCGACGAGCGCGGGCTTGCCGGAGAGCTGCCCGACCTCGGCCATGAACTGGCCGCGGCCATGTTCGACGATCGGATACTCGCGGCCGAGTCCGTCGCGCCGGGTGATCCGCACGCCGCCGCACAGAATCACGAACATGCCCGGGCCCGTCTGGCCGGTGAGGAACAGATATTCCCCGGCGCCCCGGCGCGTCACTTCGCCGAATTTGCGCAGGCGGTCGATTTCCTCGTCGGTGAGGTCCGGGAACATCTGGTGCTGCCGGGTGCTCAGGTTCGAAAACGGTGCGTCCGCTACGATTGCCTGACCTTCATTGTCCTGACTCGCTGCCATCAGACGGCTCCTTCCTTTTTTCTGTGTGACACGGGTGCCGGCGCCCGCGCGGATGCGCCGGACCGCCTGCGGCAGCCGCGCCGCCCGCCGTGGGGCGTCGCGCGGCCGCGCGTTACGCCGCTTTCGGTGCGATATCGGCGTCGTCGACGTGGCTGGCGGGGGCGCCAGGCAGCGGCTCCAGTTGACGGCCGGCGTCGCGCCAGGCGTCGAGTCCGCCGCGCAGCGGCACGACGTCGGAGAAGCCGGCCTCGGTCATCTGCTTCGCCATCCACGCCGCTGAAATCTCGTTCGGGCACGAGCAGTAAATCACCACTTTCTGGTCATGCGGATATTTCTCGATGATCTCCGCGAGCTGGCGCTCGTCGGCGTATTGCGAGCCCGGAATCACGAACGGATCGAGCTTGCGCTTTTCGTGCGAACGGATATCGAAAAGCACGGGCGTCTGGTTCGCGGTGATCAACCGGTCGAGTTCCTCGACTTCCATGCGGGCGGTGGCCAGCTTCCGGATCAGCTGGCGCCGGCGGATCCAGCGCCAGGCGCCATACACCAGCAACAGCGCGACCACGACCACCGCGGTCATGCGTCCAAGACGGCTCGCACCGGCAAACAGCATGTCGATCTGCGGGGCGAAGAGCGCGCCAATGGCCAGGCCGACGCCCGACCACAGCGCCGCGCCAATGCCGTCGTAGCCCAGAAACGTGCGATACGGCACGCCCATCGCGCCGGCCATCGGCACCGAGACGATCGACAGGCCCGGCACGAACTTGGCCACGGCCAGCACGCGCACGCCCCAGCGTCCGAAAAAGCGCTCGGTCTTCTTCACGCACGTATCGCGCGACAGTGAAAGCTTGCAGAGCGTCTTCAGCGTGTTGCCGCCGTAGATGCGGCCCGCGAGGAACCATGCGCTGTCGCCGATCAGCGTCGCGAAAATCGACAACACCATAACCGGCAGCAACTGCTCGCCGATGGAACCCGGATGCAGCGCGGCCATTGCCCCAAAAAGGACGAGAGAGGGCATCGCGGGCAGAGGCAGCCCGAACGACGCGGCGAGCACATTGGCAAACACCAGCAACGGCCCGTACTGCTGGACGAGGTCATGTAGCATCGGCTTACATCCACGGCCTTACGGCCAGAAGTGAAGGTAACTCAAAGATTATGGACGCATTTTTGAGACGTGCAAGCGTGCCGGAATGTGACTTGAAAACAAAGGAAATTCACAATCGGGCCGGTTGCAGCAAGCCGGAGAAACGCAGCATGCCGGACGCGTGATGCCTCCGGCATGCTGGAGGCGGAAGAGGCGGCCGCCGTGTCCTAACCATCGGCACCAGATGGGGACGAATCGCCGTTTCGAAAGGACGGACAGACGGTCAGCGGCGGACCGTCAACTGGTCAGGCAGTCAGTCAACGGATCAGACAGCCCCTTCGGGCAGGGCGGCGACGATCCGCGCGGCGATCTCGCGAAGCTTTTCGGTATCGGCGGGCACCGCGCCGTGCGGTTTCAGCGTCTCGCCCTCGCGACGCGGGATGACATGAAAATGCACATGCGGCACGGTCTGGCCGGCTGCGCGGCCGTTGAACTGGGCGATCAGCACGCCGGGCGGGTTCAGGGCCGCCTTGACCGCTTTCGCGATCCGCCGGGTTGTCCGCATGCAGGCGGCCGCGCCTTCTTCCGACAGCTCGAAAATTTCGGCGGCCGGCTCCTTGCAGAGGATGAGCACGTGGCCATCGGCCTGCGGCATGATATCCATGATCGCGAGCGTCAGTTCGTCTTCGTACACGCGGAGGCCGGGCAATTCGCCCCGCAGGATCCGGGCGAACGCATTCTGCGGATCGTATTCCATTGTCTGCCTTCGAGGATCGGCGGCACCCGCCGGTACCGGCGCCGCCGCATGTGTGACAGCGTGCGACGCGTGCCGCCGCCCGCAATGAAACCGGCGATGCTGCCGGCGGTTCAGCGTGAATTAACGGTTGTGCTGTTCGCCCGGCAATTCGGCGCCATGGGCGCGAATCGCCGCGATCAGTTCCGCGGGTGTGATCTCGTAACGCACTTCGCGGTGGATTCCCGGCTTGCGTTCATCGACTTCGATCAGAAGAATGCCTTTGCCGTCTTCAGTCGATTCGAGGCGCAGCGAGCGGAGTTCGCGCGCCGTTGCGTCGTCGTATTCGGTGAGCAGGGCCATTGCCCCGGAAGAGCCGGTGGTGCGCATCGACATTGTCCTCGTTTCGTTGTTGAGCGGTTCATTGTACGTGCTGGCCGCGGACTTCGTCTGCCGGCGACCGTCCCCGCGGACACCAAGCCGCCGCGCGCTTCGTTGCCCGGAGGACGGCGCGCCGCCTGCCGCCGCGATTCAAGTCCAGTGTATCGCGAGTGTCCGCCGCGCCGGCGGGCTTTTTTGCGCGCCTCGCCGCGGGGCAGCTCAGGTACGGCGGTCCCGCTGCGCGCGTGGCACGAACGCGCGTGACGACTAAAAAAATAGCCCGTCCATTCCTGGGCGGGCCGCTAAAACGCCGTTGTTACCTGGATCAGCCGGCCCGCATTACTGGGCGCTGACAGGTCCATCCTGAGCCGTCCCCCACATACTGTCGAGATGGTAGTAACGCCGATCCGTCAGATCAATTCCGCTTTAGCCGCTGCGTCTGCATCAGTGCGCTGACGCGTCACCGAACGTTGTAACGCGACGCTGTCATCCGCATCACGCGCGCTGGGTCAGTTCGACACAGGTCAATCTCAATTCGCGGCCGCCGATAACCCGATGCCCGTCCTATAAGGCAAAACGCACTGGCTTTTTATGCGAAATATCTGAAACCTGGAATGCCACTTTAAGGGAATTACGATACCGCTTGCCAGGAGTGCCATTGAGAATGCACGGCACATAACGTGGCGAGCGATCTTTATCGATGTAGTCCGGCAACCATGCGGGCGTCAGAGGCCACCAGGCTTGATAACGGAGGAACGCTTTTGCGAGTTCGACGTCGTGCAGATCACTCCGGCAAGGGACGGCTATTACATTTCTTAACGTTCCGCTTGCCCGCTTCATATTCCAGTAAAACCGGATATTCCGTGAACTGCAGCCTAAAGAACTTCATCCATTCCCGATATGTGAATCAGACATATCCTAAGGTTAATAAAAAGGCTAAACTGCCTCCGAGAATGGCCAGCACATTCCCCTCCGTCGTCCTAAGGAACAACGGTATGTCAGTCAAGCCTATTCGCGTCGCGCTTGCCGACGATCATCCATTGATTGTCGTTGCCCTGCGGGACTGCCTGAGAAGAGCGCCGGGTTTCGAGGTTGTGTGCGAATGCACAAACGGCAGCCAGCTGGTGCAGGCGCTGGCGCAGAATCCGGCGGACGTCGCCGTGACCGACTTCAGCATGGGACACGGCGACGCGTCGCTCGACGGCTTCAATCTGCTCAAACGCCTGTCGCGTCTTTATCCCGATACGCGCATCGTCGTGGTCAGCGCGCAGACCAACCCTGGCGTCGTCATGCGCGCGATGAAGCTGGGCGCGCGCGCCTTCGTCAGCAAGGAAGACCAGCTCGACGAAACCGTTCGCGCTTGCATCCACGTGACCGTCAGCGACGGCCATTTCTACTCGCCTTCGATCCGCGCGCTGCTCGATTCGGCATCGGCCAACGCCGCGCCCGCAACCGAGCTGACGCCGCGCGAACTCGAAGTCGTGCGGCTCTACGCGCAAGGCTCGCTGCTGTCGGAAATCGCAACCAAGCTGGGCCGCTCGGTCAGCACGGTATCGAGCCAGAAGACCATGGCGATGCAGAAGCTCGGTTTGCAGACCAACACCGATCTTATCCGCTATGCCTACGAGAACGGACTGACCTGACGACTGCGTCATGCAGAAAATTCTCGACCTCACCCAAGACTCGCTCGCCGAATCCTTCGCGGCGGTTGCCCGAAGCGCGCGGCGCCAACGCTATCTCTATTTCGCGACGATCTGCACGCTGGTGGTGATCGTCGTTGCGTCGGTGGTGCTCGTGGCCGTGCTGGCCGGCGCGCGATATCTCGACTACCGGCACGGGCGCGTCATGCAATACGCGGCCGATGTCTCCGCGCTGCTCGAACGCGAAGGCTCGTTCCTGCATCGCACCGAGTTGACCGTGCGCTATTACGACGCGATCGCGGCGCCGCGCCCGCTGCCCGCCGGCGCCGCCGACCAGGTGCGCGAGACGGGCATCGCGAGCGGCTTCGGCAAGCTGCCGGACGCGCATTTCGACGTGCTGGTGCCGCCGGCCACGCGCGCTGCGTGGGGCAGCACGCTGGACGAGCGGCTCGCCCGCCTGTATGAATCCGCGGACTCGACGCTCGCCACGCAGTTCGCGTTCGGTCTCGACCATCGCGCATATCTGCTCGGCGTGGCCGAAAGCTACGGCGTGATTCTCCCCGCCCTCGATGCAGCCGGGCCGGGCAAGCCATCCGCGCTCGACGTCGGTCTGGCGGCGCGGTTGCGCGACGTGCTGACGCACGAACTCCAGGCGAAGACGGGGCGCGCCGCGCCGGCGCCTGGCGAGCGTGTCTGGATCGGGCCGTACGTCGATCCGGTGCAGAACATCGAGGTGATGACGGCGATCACGACCGTGTACGAAAACGACGCGCCGAAGACGCTCGTCGCCGCCAGCGTTCCGGTCGAGACGTTCCTCGCCGGGCTGACCCGTCCGGCCGACCCGGGTACGCTCCTGCTGCTGAACGAGGGCGGGCATCTCGTGGCGTCGTCGCCGGCCGTCACCGCGGAGCGGTCCAGCCACCTGCTCAGGATCGCGAACGGCGTTACGCCCGGACACTTCGTCTATTCGCGCGAAGGCGTGCTGCTCGTCGAGCCGACACAACCGGGTTTCGGCTCGCTCGTCTACTTCGTCTCGTACGCGGGTTTGCTTGGCGCGCTGAGCGCGCAGCTGACAGTGATCGCGGGGCTCGCGCTCGTGCTGATCGCGGGCGTCCTGCTGACCGCGCGGTTTTGGGGTTTGCGCCTGCTTCGCCAGTCGCAGGCTGAAACGGAACGCGCGCTCGAAAGCGAAACGCTCAACCACATTCTTGTCAGCGCGACACCGGTCGGGCTGTGCATCGTCCGGCAACGCGACTATTCGCTGCTGACCTTCAACCAGCTGGCCGCCGCGCTGCTGCGCCCTGGAAGCGAGGCGAAGCTGCCGCCGCACATCGTCACGGCGTTTCGGGAGCAGGGCGGGCACGAGGTATCGGTTTCCTCGTTTGCGAAGATCGCCGGTTTCATCGTGCAGGCGAAGCCGCCCGAAGCCGGTAATCCAGCGCCGCAGTTCCTGCAGATCACTTACGCGCCCGCGCGTTACGACGGCGAAGACGTGCTGTTTTGCGCGATCATCGACGTCACCGAGCAGCAGACGCTCGAACAGCAGGTGCGTTCGGCGCAGCAGGCATCCGAGGCGATGATGCGCGCGCGCTCGAACTTCTTCGCTTCGATGAGCCACGAGATCCGCACGCCGCTCAACGCGCTGCTCGGCAATCTCGAACTGCTGTCGCGAAGCCCGGGTGTGCGGCCGCATGAACAACGGCTGCGGGCGCTGGGAATGGCGGCGGACGGGCTGCGCCGCATCGTCAACGACATCCTCGATTTTTCGAAGATCGATGCGGGCGAATTGAAGCTCGTTGCGGAGACGTTCCGGCCGATCGACGACATGGAGAGTCTTGCACTTTCCTATGCGCCGATGGCGCAGGACCGGCCCCTGCGCTTCTACGTGCATCTGTCGGCGACGCTCGACACGGTGTTCCGCGGCGATCGCACGCGTATCGCGCAGATCATCAATAACCTGCTGAACAACGCGTTCAAGTTCACGGCGTGCGGAAAGATCACGTTCAGCGCCGAGATGCAGGTCGACGTGCAGGCGCGCGACATCCTCGTGTGCCGCGTGTGCGATTCGGGGATCGGCATGGACGCGGTGCTGGTGTCGCGGATCTTCAGCCCGTTCGTTCAGGCGGAAGCCACGACGTCGAGCCGCTTTGGCGGCACCGGGCTCGGCCTGTCGATCAGTGCGCGGCTATGCGAACTGATGGGCGGCCATATCACGGTCGAAAGCGTACCCGGCGTCGGCTCCGCGTTCACCGTGATGATTCCGCTGGTGTCGCTGCACGACGCGGCCGACGAGCACCCTGCCGCGCCCGTGCAACGCGGCACGACGCTCGTCCTGTGTCAGGAACGCGACAGCGGCAAGTATCTGGAAACCTGGCTGTTGCGCGCCGGCTGGCTGACGAACACCGTGCTGACGCAGCCCGCGGCCGAAGCGTTTCTGCGCGCCAACACACCCAGCTTCATGATCGTGACCGGTGAGTACGACCGCGCCACGATCGATGCGCTGCGTGCGGTGCGCGGTGTGCCGGTGGTGTGGATGACGCGCACCGGACATCATCGCGCGGTGCGCCACGCCGAGGGCGTGTTCGAAGTGAACGCGTTCAACCATCGGTCGGTACTCGCCACCGTCGAGCGCGCGGTGGGCGAATCGTCGGGCGAGGTCGAGGCAACGTCCGAATATCCTGTTGAAGTGGAGGCGCCCGACGCGGCGTTGCACGGCCTCGTCATCCTCGTCGCTGAAGACAACCCGCTCAACCAGACGCTGATCGCGGAACAGCTCGATACGCTCGGCTGCCGGCCGGTCATCGTCGGCGACGGGCGCCAGGCGCTCGCCGCGCTCCAGAACACGGAAGTGGACGCCGTGCTGACGGACATTCATATGCCCGTGATGGACGGGCACGAACTGCTGGCGAGGCTGCACGTCTCGCATCCGGACGTGCCCGTTCTCGCGTTCAGCGCGGTGACGAGCAACGAGCAGGCCGAGGACTGGCGCGAACGCGGCTTCGCGGCGTACGTCGCTAAGCCCGCTTCGTTGAAGGAACTGGAAACGGCGCTGCTCGGACTCGTGCGTAGCGGCGCGATCGTTGCGGCGAGCGCGGGGATACCGGCGGCACCGGCGCAGTCTCCGGTGGCGACACCCGCGGCGAGGCCCGCACCGCGTGTCGATGACACGTCTGCTTCTTCAACCATGTCCGCCGGTGAAAAGTCACGCTACATGACGATCCTGAAGGACCATCTCGCGACCGATCTGCCGAAGCTCGCCGGCATCATCGAAGCTCAGGATGTCGCGATGCTGCGTCAGTGGGCGCATGGCAGCGCAGGCGCATTCCTCGTGGTGCAGGAGCCCGTGCTCGCGAAGCGCTGTCGCGAACTGGAGCAACTGTGCGGCACGACGTCCGGCTGGACCTCCGGTCTGCAGCAGCGGGCGGATGCGCTGCATGCCGCGCTCAGCGAGCAGTTCAACATTCATGGCGACGCCGTTTCCTGAGCGCTGAAAGCAGCCGGCGACCGGGTTCGCCGCGACGCACGCACGCGCCGAACCCGGCGGCCGGCCGCTTACCGCCGCGAGAACGCGACGCCTGCGCGTCCCGCGAACGTGGCGGACGCACACTCAACCCGCAAGCTCACGGATTGCCTGCCGATGTCCCGGAACCGCGCGGATCATGAAGCTCGCTATCCGACCAGCCGCCGCCAAGGTCGCCGATCAGCGACACGGCATCGAGCAGGCGCTGCTGCCGGACGTTCAACGCGGTTTGCTCATCGTTTAACTGGGTCGTCTGGGCGGTGGCCACGGTGGTGTAGTCCACGGTGCCGGCCTGGTATTCGTTGAACGCGATTTCGGTGCCGTGGGTCGCGTCGCGCACCGCGTTGTCCAGCACGTCGGCCTGCTGGGCGAGAATCCGCAACCCGGAGAGATCGTTCTCCACGTTTTCAAACGCGTTCAGCACGGTGCCGCGATAGTTGGCGAGCGATGCCTCGTACGCCGCCCTGGCCGCGGCCACTTCGCCGCTGCGCTCGCCGCCGTCGAACAGCGTCTCGCTGGCGCTCGCGCCCAGCGACCACACATGGTTGGCGATGTGCAGCAGGCCCGCCAGCGGCGACTGCGTGAAACCGTCCAGTGCCGACAGCGAAATGTTCGGGTAGTAAGCCGACACGGCAACCCCGATCGCCGCGTTGGCCGCCGCCATCTGGCGTTCCGCGGTGGCAATGTCCGGCCGGCGCTGCAGGAGCGTCGAGGGCACGCCGGCCGGGATCGTCGGCAGCGTCGGTAGCGCCGTACTGTGCGGGATGGACAGGTCTTCCGGATTCTTGCCGACCAGCACCGCGATCGCGTGCGCATATTGGGCCCGCGCGACGCCGAGCGCGATCAGGCTCGACTGGGCGTTCTCGAGCTGGGTGCGCGCGGTAATCAGGTTGGACGGCGGCACGGTGCCCGCCGTGTCCTGATCGGCGACGACGCGCAGATACCCCTGATAGGCATCGACCGTGTGTCGCAGCAGGTCGATGTTGGCGTCGATGATCCGCAACTCGATCACCGAGGTGGCGAGCGCCGTCTGCTCCAGAAGCGTGGCATTGGCAAGCGTCGCCTCGCTCGCCTGGGCGGTCGCGGCATTTTCTTCGATCGTGCGGCGCACCTGTCCCCACAGATCGGGCGCCCAGCTCACGTCGCCTTCGAGCGAGCCCGAATTGTTCACCGCCTGAAAATTGCCGAACCCGGCGCCGGCACCGCTGCTGCCCAGACTGCCGGTCGAAGTGCGCTGCCGGGTGACCGAGCCGGTGACGCCGAGCGTGGGGAACAACGCGCTGCGCGCGACGCGCACCTCCGCGAGGGCCTGCTGGTAGTTCGCGTAATCCTGACGCACGGTCTGGTTGGACACCGACACCATGGGTTCGAGCTGATCCAGCAGCGGATCTTCAAAGCCGCTCCACCAGTCGCCCTTGGGCGCCCCTGCGGCCGGCTCGGCTTGCGTCCATCCGGGTGGCAACTCCAGGTAGGTCGCCGGCACGGGCACCGGCGGCCGGTGGTAGTCCGGGCCGACCATGCAGCCGCTCACCAGCAGGGCGACGGCTGCGGCCATGGTTGCGGCCAAAAGGGTGCGGGGAGTGTTCATCTTCATGCTCCCGTGTCCGTGCGGCGGTTCCACGGCAGGCCGTCGGACCACCGGGCAAGCCTGGAACGCAGGCGGTCGAGGTAGAGGTAGATCACCGGTGTCGTGTACAGCGTAAAGACCTGACTCACGATCAGACCTCCCATCACGGTGACGCCCAGCGGCTGGCGCAGCGACGCGCCCTGGCCGATGCCGATCGCCAGCGGCACCGCGCCGAGCACGGCCGCGGCGGTGGTCATCATGATCGGCCGCAGGCGCACGACGGCGGCTTCATGAATGGCCTGCCGCGCGTCCATTCCTTCATTGCGCTGCAGCTGGATCGCGACGTCCACCATCATGATCCCGTTTTTCTTGACGATGCCGATCAGCAAAATGATGCCGATCAGCGCGATCACCGAAAACGGCGTACCGAAGACGAGCAGCGCGAGCGTCGCGCCGATCCCCGCCGACGGCAACGTGGACAGGATGGTGAGCGGGTGGATCGTGTTCTCGTAGAGGATGCCGAGCACGATATAGACGACGACCAGCGCGGCCACGATCAGCAGCGGCACGGTGCCCATCGACTGCGCGTAGGCTTGCGCCGCGCCGGCGAACGCGCCGTGGATCGACGCCGGCATGTGGATGTCCTGGCCGGCTTTCGCGATGATCGCGCCCGCCTCGCTGAGCGAGCCGCCGCCGGGCAGGTTGAACGAGATGGTCCCGGCCACGAGGCCGCTCTGATGGTTGACCTGCGTCGCGGTGTGGCTGCTGGTATAGGTCGCCATCGCCGGCAGCGGCACCATCGTTTCGGCCGCGGTGCTGTCCGCGCTGCCGCTGGAACTGCCGCCCTTGCTGTTGGCGATGCTGTTGGTGAGCTGATTGGCTTCGGCGTTGGCGTTCAGCGCGTTCGTGTTGCCGCTCGTGCTCTGCGCGGTGCTCACGGCCACGGCCTGCGGGGGCGCGCGGACGGTGCCGCCCGGCATCTGCGTCTGCTGCGTGCCGCCCGGGTTGCCCGCGGCCGCGCTGAGGAAGATCTGTTCGAGGGTCTGCGGATACTGCCAGTATTGCGGCGCCACCTCCATCACCACGAAGTACTGATTGAGCGCGTTGTAGATCGTCGAAACGGTGCGCTGGCCGAACGCGTCGTAGAGCACGCTGTCGATCTGGTTCGGCTGGAAGCCATAGCGCATCGCGGTGGCACGGCTGATGGCGAGGTAGGTCTGCAGGCCGTTTTGCTGCAGGTCCGAGTTGACGTCGAGTAATTTTCCGCCGTACTTGCCGAGTTCGGTCACGAGCTTCGGCACCCCGGTGAACAACGCGTTGGCATCGTCGCTGGTCAGCGTGTATTGATACTCGGCCGCTGCCTGTCTGCCGCCGATCTGCAGGTCCTGCTGGGCCTGCAGGAAGAGCCGCGCGCCCGATACCGCGTTCAGTTTCGGGCGCAGGCGGTTGACCACCCCGGTGGCCGACAGATGCCGCGCGGCCAGCGGCTTCAGTTCGATGAATACCGTGGCGCTGTTGAGCGCCCGGCCGCCGGTGAAGCCCGCGACCGAGGCCACTGCGGGGTCCTGCCGGACGATCGACTGCAACTGCGCGAGCTTCTTTTCCATGGCCGGAAACGAGATGCTCTGGTCGGCGACGATCTGCCCGATCAGGATGCCGGTGTCCTGCTCCGGGAAGAAGGTGGCGGGCAGCAGCCTGAACAGGAACACGTTGAGCACGATCAGCACGATGAGCAGAAGGCCGGTCAATAACGCGTGGTCGAGCACGGCGTCCAGCGAGCGCGAGTAGGCGTTCCTGAAGCGGGCGAACTGCGCGTCGAACCAGCGCGCCACGCGCCCCTGCGAGTGCTTTCCATGCTGACGGCCGAGCACATACGCGCACATGGTCGGCGTGATCGTCAGGGAGACCAGCAGCGAAAACAGGATCGCGATCGACAGCGTCACCGCGAATTCATGAAACAGCAGGCCGACGATGCCGGGCATCAGCAGGATCGGCAGGAACACCGCGATCAGCGACAGGCTCATCGAGATGACCGTGAAGCCCACCTCGGCGCTGCCGCGCAACGCGGCTTCCCTGGGTTCGAGGCCGGCTTCGAGGTGGCGCACGATGTTCTCCAGCACCACCACGGCATCGTCGACCACGAAGCCGGTGCCGATCGTCAACGCCATCAGCGAAAGGTTGTCGATGTTGTAGCCGAGCAGGTACATCGGTCCGAACGTGCCGATGATCGACAGCGGCAACGCAACCGCGGGGATCAGCGTCGCACGCGGCGAAAGCAGGAACACGAAGACCACGCCGACCACCAGCAGCACGGCGATGAAGAGCGTGCGGCTGGTATCGCTCACCGAAGCCCGGACCGATTCGGAGCGGTCGATCGCGACGTTGACGTGGATGGCGCCCGGCAACGCCGCCTCGATCGAAGGCAGGCGCGCCTGGATCTGCTGGACGGTCTTGACCACGTTGCTGCCCGGCATCGGATAGACGATCACGAGCACGGCGGACTTGCCGTTGTACAGGCCGGCGTTGCGGATGTTTTCGTTCGAGTCGAGCACCTGGGCGACGTCGCGCAACAGCACCGGCGCACCGGCGCGGTACGCGATGACGAGATCGCGGTAGGGCGCGGCCTTGCTGATCTGGTCGTTGGAAAGAATCTCGTAGCGCTGGTCGCCCTGGTCGATGTGGCCTTTCGCGCTGTCGGCGTTCGCCGCGCCGAGCGCCGCGCGCACGTCTTCGAGCCCGATGCCGTAGCTGCTGAGCTTGCCCGGCTGCAACTCGACCCGCACCGAGGGCAATGCCCCGCCGCCCAGCGTGATCTGCCCGACGCCGTCGACCTGCGAGAGTTGCTGCTGGATCACCGAATCGGCGGAATCGTAGAGCTGCGCCTTGGTGAGGGTATCCGAGGTCAGCGCGAGCACCATGATCGGCGCGCCCGCCGGGTTGTACTGGCGGTAGGTGGGGTTGTTGCGCAGCGTGGTCGGCAGGTCCGCGCGGGATGCCTGGATGGCCGCCTCGACGTCGCGGGCCGCGCCGTTGATGTCGCGGTTCAGCCC
>CALFSF010000142.1 GCA_937917025.1 uncultured Paraburkholderia sp. | reverse complement strand
GCGCATCCGTTCGATCCGGCTGAGCGTCCGCTCGCCGCATTGAAGGAAGAAGGTTTTGTGCGCGCGTTCAACGCGCTGCACGGCGGCTACGGCGAGAACGGCCAGATTCAGGGCGCACTCGATTTCTATGGCATCCGCTACACGGGTAGCGGCGTGCTGGGTTCGGCGCTCGGTCTCGACAAGTTCCGCACGAAGCTCGTGTGGCAGCAGCTCGGCGTGCCGACGCCGCCGTTCGAAGCCGTGCTGCGCGGCGACGACTACGATGCGCGCGCCACGGCGATTGTCGCGAAGCTCGGCTTGCCGCTCTTCGTGAAGCCGGCGAGCGAGGGGTCGAGCGTCGCGGTCATCAAGGTGAAGCGCGCCGACGCACTGCCGGCCGCGCTCGCCGAGGCCGCGAAGTTCGACAAAATCGTCGTGGTGGAACAGAGCATTGAAGGCGGTGGCGAGTACACCGCATGCGTCGCGGGCGATCTCGATCTGCCGGTGATCCGCATCATCCCGGCCGGCGAGTTTTACGACTATCACGCGAAGTACGTCGCGAACGACACGCAGTATCTGATTCCGTGCGGCCTCGCGCCGGACGCCGAAGCGCGCCTGAAAGTCCTCGCGCGCCGTGCGTTCGACGTACTCGGCTGCACCGACTGGGGCCGCGCCGATTTCATGCTCGACGCGCACGGCAACCCGTATTTCCTCGAAGTGAACACGGCGCCTGGCATGACCGATCACTCGCTGCCGCCGAAGGCGGCGCGCGCGGTCGGCATCAGCTACCAGGAACTGGTGGTGAAAGTGCTGTCGCTGACACTGAAGGACTGACCCCCAGACATGTGGAACAACGTTCGCCAGCTCAATTTCGC
Organism: uncultured Paraburkholderia sp.; assembly: GCA_937917025.1. Taxonomy (GTDB): domain Bacteria; phylum Pseudomonadota; class Gammaproteobacteria; order Burkholderiales; family Burkholderiaceae; genus Paraburkholderia. The sequence continues at coordinate 2,630 of CALFSF010000142.1, read as the reverse complement.
CTCCAACGCACTGCATGCGTTGCTGGTGCTCGTGCTGCTGGCGGCAGGCGGTTACTGGATGATCCAGCGTCCGGGCTTCGCGCTGCGCGAAATCCAGATCGACGGCGACACCGAGCACATCAATTCGCCGACGGTGCGCGCAAGTGTGGTCGGCCGCTTGAAGGGCAACTACTTCACCGTCGATCTGGACCTCGCGCGGCAGGCGTTCGAGCAGATGCCGTGGGTGCGTCACGCGAGCGTGCGGCGCGTCTGGCCGAACGCGCTGGCTGTCACGCTGGAGGAGTACAAACCGCTCGGTACGTGGGGCAGCGATCAGCTTGTCAGCGTCGACGGCGATCTCTTCACCGCGAACCAGGGCGAGCTGGAGCAGGAACTGCCGGCCTTCGATGGACCGGACGGCACGGCGAAGGAAGTGGTCGCGCGCTATCGGGACTTCAAGACGTGGTTTGCGCCGCTGGGCGCGACGCCGGAAGAAGTGACGCTGTCGCCGCGCTACGCATGGACGGTGAAGCTGTCGAACGGCATGCAGGTGGAGCTCGGCCGCGAACGCAATCAGGACACGCTCCTCGATCGCTCGCGCAGGTTGACCGCGGCGTGGGGCGCGGTGACGCAACGTTGGGGGAACGACATTGAGTATGCGGACTTGCGCTATCCGAACGGTTTCGCGATTCGCGCGGCAGGCATGCGCTTTATCAGCGAACCCGACAAGGGCAAGAAGTAAACGGACATCACACGCAATGAGCACGCTATGAGTAAAGACTATAAAGATCTGCTGGTCGCCCTCGACATCGGGACGTCGAAGGTGGTCGCCATCGTCGCCGAGCTGAAAGGCGAAGGTCACTACGAGGTGATCGGCCTCGGCCAGAGCGAATCGAAGGGGCTCAAGAAAGGCGTCGTGGTGAACATCGAGGCCACGGTGCAATCGATTCAGCGCGCGCTCGAAGAAGCCGAACTAATGGCCGACTGCAAGATCACAAACGTATTCACTGGAATCGCCGGCAGCCATATCCGCAGCTTCAATTCGAGCGGCATGGTGGCGATCAAGGAAAAGGAAGTCACGCAGACGGATGTGGCGCGCGTGATCGAGACCGCGAAGGCGATCAACATCCCGACCGATCAGCAGGTGCTGCACATCCTGACGCAGGAATTCATCATCGACGGCCAGGAAGACGTGCGCGAGCCGATCGGCATGAGCGGCATCCGCCTCGAAGTGAAGGTGCATATCGTGACGGGCGCGGTGAGCGCGGCGCAGAACATCGTGAAGTGCGTGCGCCGCTGCGGGCTCGAAGTGAACGATCTGATTTTGCAGCCGCTGGCGTCGTCACTGGCGGTGCTGACGGAAGACGAAAAAGAGCTGGGCGTGGTGCTCGTCGACATCGGCGGCGGCACGACGGATATCGCGATCTTCAGCGAAGGCGCGATCCGTCATACCGCGGTGATCCCGATCGCCGGCGACCAGATCACGAGCGACATCGCGATGGCGCTGCGCACGCCGACGCCGGACGCGGAAGACATCAAGGTCGACTACGGCATCGCGAAGCAGGCGCTCGCCGATCCGGACGAGATGATCGAAGTGCCGGGGCTCGGCGAGCGTGGTCCGCGCACGCTGTCGCGCCAGGCGCTGGCGGCGGTGGTCGAGCCGCGCGTCGAAGAACTGTTTTCGCTCGTGCAGCAGGTGGTGCGCGAGTCGGGTTACGAAGAGCTGCTGAGTTCCGGCGTCGTGTTGACCGGCGGCGCGTCGATGATGCCGGGCATGGTCGAACTGGGCGAGGACATTTTCCTGAAGCCGGTGCGTATCGGTGCGCCGGAATACGCGGGCGGTCTCGCCGACGTGGTGCGCAATCCGCGTTATTCGACGGCGATGGGACTGCTCGTCGAAGGCCGCGCGCAACGCATGCGCGGTCGCAAGGTCGCGGTGCAGTCAGGTTCGATGGGCCAGGTGCTCGGACGGATGAAGGACTGGTTCCTCGGCAACTTTTAACGCAGCACCCCGGTTTCAGAAGCATTTGCAGGACGCAGATTTAAAGAAATACGCGCTGGTGCCGGCGGCTGGCGCGCGACAGGGGGTTGCCCGACCTCCTGCCGAATAACGGCCGAATAGCTGCCTTGCGGCAGTACATTTTTTCTTGACGGAGGCAACATGGAATTCCAGATGCTGGAAACCGAAACCAACGGCACCATCATCAAGGTGGTTGGTGTAGGTGGCGCTGGCGGCAATGCCGTTCAGCACATGATCAACCGCGGCGTGCAAGGCGTCGACTTCATCGTGATGAACACGGATGCACAGGCCCTGTCGCGTTCGCGCGCCACGGCTGTGATCCAGCTCGGCAACACCGGTCTCGGCGCGGGCGCCAAGCCGGAAATGGGCCGTTCGGCAGCAGAAGAAGCCCGTGAGCGCATCGCCGATGCACTGCGCGGCGCGCACATGGTGTTCATCACCGCGGGCATGGGCGGCGGCACCGGCACGGGCGCGGCACCGGTCGTGGCGCAGATCGCCAAGGAGATGGGCATTCTGACCGTGGGCGTCGTCAGCAAGCCGTTCGAATTCGAAGGCGGCAAGCGGATGCGCGTGGCAGAAGCCGGTTCGCAGCAACTGGAGGATCACGTCGACTCGCTGATCGTCGTTCTGA